>CAMCQL010000165.1 GCA_945877005.1 Chryseobacterium gleum | reverse complement strand
AGAGAATTACCTCGTTTATTGAAAACTTTAAAAGCTGACTATAAGCAAGAATTGGTAGGTGAACGTTTGTTAACTACTCCTTCGCATTATGCCTATTTTAAGATAGCAGAGGGGTGTGATCGTCCTTGTTCGTTTTGCGCTATTCCTTTGATGCGAGGAAAACATGTTTCTACACCGATAGAAGATTTAGTGAAATCAGCTAAAAGTTTGGCTGCTAAAGTCGTGAAAGAATTAATCTTAATCGCTCAAGATTTAACGTATTACGGTTTAGATATTTACAAAAAAAGAGCACTCGCTGATTTAGTAGCTAAGTTATCTGACATTGAAGGGATTGAATGGATCAGATTGCATTATGCCTTTCCGTCAGGTTTCCCGATGGATGTATTAGATGTAATGAATGAAAAAAGCAATGTCAACTTTTATCTTGATATTCCGTTACAGCATGGATCTACAAAGATTCTACAATCAATGCGTAGAGGGATTACAAGAGAAAAAACGGAAGAATTGGTGAATGAAATCCGCGCTAAAGTTCCTACCATTGCGATTCGTACAACATTGATAGTAGGTTATCCAGGGGAAACGAAAGAGGATTTTAAAGAAATGTATGATTTCGTTGAAAAAATGAAATTTGATCGTTTAGGTGTATTCACTTATTCCCACGAAGAAAACACCCATGCTTATTTGTTAGAAGATAACGTTTCAGAAAAAACAAAAAAACAAAGAGCCGATAAAATCATGGAATTGCAGTCTGGAATCAGTTATGAATTAAATCAACGAAAAATAGGGAATACTTTTAGAGTGTTATTTGATCGCGTTGAAGGTGACTATTTTATCGGAAGAACAGAATTTGATTCACCAGAGGTAGATAACGAGGTGTTGGTTAAAAAAGAGGGTGATATTTTTGTTCGATTGGGTGATTTTGCCAATGTTCAAATTACAAGTGCTGATCATTACGATTTGTTTGGAGTATTGGTCGATTAACGCTCAATAATATTAAAAAAAAACGACATCACTTATAAAGTTGATGTCGTTTTTTATTGTCAGTGATTTTATTGAATCGTGAATTTACTCTTTCATTTCTTTAACATTATTCAGTAATCCACGTGTATCTGAAATAAATTCTTTTATTTGTGTGGTTTCAATTGCGTCAAGTTCATAGCTTTTTTCATTTTTCTCATAATCAAAAGCGGGGATTGGGTAATATCCTCTTGGTGTACCACCTAACCTTACCCAAATTGGGACATATTCCCAATTGTCAAACATGATTTGATTTTTCTTGATTTTTAAATGCAAGCCTACACCAATTCCACCGTTTTTAAAACGTGCTCTTTGGTTACTAATAAAATTACCAAGACTAAAAGCTACAGGCACGTTTTTACTCGGATTGTCTTTTGGATGAAGAATTTCCATTGGCTGCACAACGTGGGGATGCATCCCGATAATTGCATCTACACCTTTGTCACACAACCATTGAGCTAGTTTTTTTTGTTCAGCATTGTAGTTTCTTTGGTATTCTGAACCCCAATGAATCGTTAATAAAATAAAATCACTATTTTTTGATTTGGCATTTTGAATGTCTTTTTTTATGATGGAGGTATCTATAAGATTTACAATGTTGGGTGCTTCTACTTTTAATCCGTTAGTGCCATAAGTATAGTTAAGAATTGCAATTTTTTTATTGTTAAGAAGTTGAATGTTAGGGTAGTTTTCTTCTCTTTCTTTTTCGTTTTTAAAAGTTCCTGTATAAGGTATTTTTAATTCATTTAATTTGTCAATTGTTCGTTCTAACCCTTTTTTTCCGCGATCCAATGAATGGTTATTTGCTGTGATAAAAAAATCAAATCCAGCTTTTTTGGTCGCTTCAGCATAACTGTCAGGCGAAGAAAATTGTGGATAACCAGAAAAAGGTGTTCCACCAAGAGTTACCTCTAGATTGACTACTGCAAAGTCAAATTTCTCAATTGTTGGAGTTAAGTATTTAAACCAATGATTGTATTCAAAACTATCTTTATTAGCGATCTTAGCTGCGTTAATCATTGGCTCGTGTCCCATTAAATCTCCAACAAAAAATAAAGTGAGTGTTGTGTCCTCTGGGGGAGGTGGGACAGTAGCGATTTTCGATTGTTTTGTAAATGGGTTAGAGTAACTAAAAAATACAAATACAACCACTAAGGATGCAATTAAAGAAATGTAATAATAAATGTGTTTTTTCATTGTAGTAGTTTTAGGTAGTGTACGTAAAAATGATAAAATAGTTCCTATTTATAAAAGAATCGTATTTCAGTCGCACCTTTTCCATATTCAAGATAAGAACCATCGAAAAATTCAATAAGTTCTTGACGGTGAAGAAAGGTTCTAATTTCATTTTTTAAAACACCTTCACCCACACCGTGTATGACAATTAATTTTTGAATCCGTTGATTTTTAGCATTCGAAAATTTTGAACGAAAGTGATGCATTTGTTTAAGTAGGATTTCTGTATTAGAAAGTCCTTTGTAGGAATCAAGTAGGTGTTCAATATGTAAATCAATTTCCCAAGTAGTTTGTTTTTTATTCGTTGAAGCCCCTAGGTCGGTAGTAATTTTTTTTCGAGTAATTTTTGTGACATCTTTTGGAAGTGAAAGATCATGAAGTTGGTAGTCAACACCATGAATTTTGATTAAATCATTGGTGTTTCTTTTTTGAACAAATCCTTCACAATCTTTAATGACGACCCATTGATTTGAAATTATTTCTACGATTTCTGCACTTCCTTTTTCATGAAGAAAACCAACTTTTTCCCCGATTTTGAATGAATTCATGCCTTAATTTTCGCGAACTTTAAACATTACACGTCTGTCTTTTGCCATCTTCAAATCTTCGTCATCAGTTTCGCTACTATTTTCATTAGGTTCTGATTTTGAAGCAGGGGAGCTAATGATTCTACTGGCCTCAATTCCTTTAGAAATTAAATATTCAGCCACAGCTTTCACTCTAAATTTTGTAAGGTCTGCGAAAGCAGGTTTTTTAGCAGAGTATTCTTGTTCTTTTGTGTCTAAATGTCCGTATAATTCAATTTTATAGATCGGGTTTTTCTTTAATTCTGCAATAACGATATTCAAGTGAGAAGTAATCGCTTCTTGGATGGTTGATTTTCCGAAAGGAAAGAAAACGGTATGTGCTTCAATTTTTTTAATTGAAGTCATTTTATCTTCTAGTAAGATAACTTTATGATAAAATGATTCAGAATTAGTTGTACTTGTGGTAGCTGCTTGTTCGCCACAATCACAATTGTGAGCTGGATCTATTAGAAATAGTTGCACCTCATCAATGAAGTAGTAGGAAGCGATTGTTGGTACTCCTTTGAAAGCTGTGTTTTTTAATGTTTTTTCATTTTGGGTTGATTCATTGGTGGAGAAATTACCGATTGTGATGTATTTTTCTCCTCCTTCAGCAATATAGGTTCCACAAATTTTTTCCCAACCATACATAGCGTTGACTATTTTCTTTTGTGAATGCAAGATATGACTTGCATTGATAAGTGCTTTTTTATCCTCTGATTCCAATCCTTTTTTTGAAAAATGAGCACCTATTTGATTGGATGCATATTTCGACGCTTCAGCCAAGTTAATGTGCATACTAAAACAATATTTTAACCCTTTTACGAGTGGCTTAGAAAGGGTAGTGGTTAGGTAGCTTCTTGGAACTTTGTCATTGTAGGAATAACCCACAATTCCAGCATAATTTTGTCCATGTTTTGGATCTTCTTGACCATAAATGTTACCACCGGTAAGGATGGTTTCCACTTTACTTTCTTTGACGAATAAATCTGCTTTGTTGGCTGTTGGTGAAAACCATGTAGTTGTAGATTCAATGGCACCTAATCCTTTTATTTTTCCGTTAGTAGATTCAAAACTACCATTTTCGATCAGGTTATCGTGTTGAGAAAAAAGAACACTGGTTGATAGAAGCGCTCCTAAAAAAAGAGATTTTTTCATGAATTAAAAAGATTTAATCGGATAATTCTTCACTGTTTGAATGAATGTTTTTACTTTTTCTGGATCAACATCTGGGTAAACTCCGTGACCTAGATTTACAATGTGTCGTTTGCTTGTAAAGCTGTCGAGTAATTGATTGGTTAATGCAGTTACTGTATCGTGAGAACTATACAAAGCACAAGGGTCTAGATTGCCTTGAATTGAACGTTTTTCACCAATTGCTTTTCTGAAGGTTGAAATATCCATGTTCCAATCCAATCCTACTGTGGTACAGTTTAACTCAGAAATATCTGTTAATGAGGTTAATGCTCCTTTAGAGAAGATTGTAAGCGGTACCTCTGTAATTGCGTCTGCAATTTGTTTTAGGTAGGGCATACTAAAAGTAGCGTATTGCTCAGTACCTAAAATGCCTGCCCATGAATCAAATACTTGAAGCATGTGTGCACCGGCTTTTACTTGTGCTTTTAAATACTTGATAGTGACTTTAGTAATTCTGTCCAATAGTTTATGTGACAATTCAGGATTGGTGTATAACATCTTTCGTGATTCAGAAAATGTTTTTGAACCCTGTCCTTCT
>CAMCQL010000164.1 GCA_945877005.1 Chryseobacterium gleum | reverse complement strand
CGTATTACTTTTGCAGGTTTCGTTGTTTCATACAACCCTACCTTCTTTAATCTATTTACCAATTCATTTCTTCGTGTTCGCATCTCTAAACGTGCTTTAGAATCAACATAATCAGCAGACCTTGCATTTAATTTTTCTTGTGCTTTCTCAGTTTTTTTTATTAAATCTTTTGCGTAATAACCTTTTGCAATTAAGAAAATGAACATGAAAAAAATAAAAAAGACATATGCTAAGTTTTTAATAACAAAATCCTTGATTAAAAATTCTCCATTTAAAAGTTGAATCAAACTAAAACCTGATTCTACATTTTTCTTTTTTTTCTTCTTCTTTTTAGTCTTTCCTGAAGTTTCACTTATTGGAGTGATAACATCTTCAGGACGTATGTATTCATTTTCCATTTGTCCTTTCCGCTATTCTTAATTTTGCACTCCTTGCTCGCGAATTCAACTCCATTTCTTCCTCTGTTGGACTTATTGGTTTTCTTGTAACATCCGAAAAAGGTTTCAATATGTTTCCAAAAAAATCTTTCTCAATTGACCCGTCCAAATTCCCACGTTTCATGTAATTTTTCACCAATCTGTCTTCTAATGAATGGTAAGACATTACCACCAATCTGCCTCCAGGTTTTAACACTTCTGCCGTTTGTAGTAAAAACTTCTCCAACACATCCAATTCATTGTTCACTTCCATGCGAATGGCCTGAAAAACCTGTGCGAAAAATTTATGTTCTTTGAACTTCGGAGCAATTTTCTGTAAAACAGCGATTAATTCACCTGTTGTTTTAATTGGAGTTGCTTGTCGTCCTCTACAGATGGTGCCTGCTACTTTCCCTGGGGAAGTAACCTCACCGTATTTACGTAGAATCTTAATTAACTGTTCTTCTTCGTATTCATTCACCACATTCATCGCTGAAAAAGCACCGTTTTGATTCATTCGCATGTCCAATGGATCATTCGTACGAATAGAAAAACCACGCTTTCCTTCATCAAACTGATGCGATGACACTCCTAAATCCGCCAAAATACCATCTACTTTATCGATTCCTAAAGAGCGCAAGTAGTTTTTTAGAAAGGCAAAATTGGAAGGAATCAACTGAAAATTATCAGCCTCCCAAACATTCGCTAAAGCATCAGGATCTTGATCAAATGCAATCAACTTGCCTTCAGAAGATAATTTTGAGAAAATTGCGCGGGAATGTCCTCCCCCACCAAAGGTAACATCAATGTAAATGCCATCAGGGCGGATATTCAATCCTTCCAAGCATTCAGTTAACATTACTGGTATATGATAGTGTATTGTATTATTCGTCTCCATCTAAATCACCCATTACTTCCTCTGCTAAATCAGCAAAGTCTGCCATGTTTCCTTCGATTAACTCGAAGTATTTGGTTTTATCCCAAATCTCTATGCGATCATTATAGGCAATGAGCATCACGTCTTTGTCTAAACCAACACGTTCCATCAACATTGTAGGAATCAACACCCTACCAACACCGTCCAATGCAATTGATTTAGCACCTTGGTGAAATAAACGATAGAACATTCTGTTTTTTGGTTTAAACAAATTCATTTTAGACAATTTTTCACTTAAACGATCCCATTCATTCATCGGATAAAGTGTCAAACAGTCCTCAAAACCTTTGTTCAACATAAATTTTTCTTGGGCAGTAGGAGCCAATTGCTTTCGCAATGACGCAGGAAATAAGAAACGGCCTTTGCCATCTAATCTTACTTCATATTCTCCTACTAAACCAGCCATAACAATTAATAATGGGTAAAATTACAAGAAATAAATCCACTTTTTACCACTAATAGACATAATGTTGATAACTTCTTACGTAAACTTTGAATATTAGGTTACATTAATTTACTAAAATACTAATAAACAAATAGTTATTACTATAAAAAAGCAGTGGTAAAAAGTGGTAGTAAACGAATATTGTGGATAATTTACCCCCTGAAATGGCCTCAAAAAAACCAACTAAAAAAGGGGAAATAGAACAGAAAATAGTTAGAAAAATCCGAGTCAATTACAACCTGAAAATCCTCTTTGACTAAAATAGACATAAATAAATAGAAACTTATTTCAATAGAAAAGAAGGAAATTTACCACAGGAAATTGGTAATAATAACCTCATCAAAAAATCGTATGAAATTGAAATAAAATACTTTAATAAAAAAGAGAGCGACTCTAAATGATCATCCTCTCATTTTAATAAAACGATGAACGCGGTAGGTTAGGAAAATATTAATGATGATCACACAAATTACCACTAAACCTAAAAAATCAAATTTCTCCAAAGGACTGAACTGGTCTTTTTGAACCACAATAAAACCTCCCACCATGGCAGCTATCCCTCCAGCAAATTGTTGCAACGAAGAATTGATACTCATAAATGCCCCACGGTCTTTCATTTCAGGAATAGAAGTTGCTAATGCTTGGGAAGGTACCATTCTAGCCATTACACCTGCCATCATCATTACATTTACAATGATTAATGTTAACAAGGAGACCTTCCCTAAATTGGTGTAAATCAATACCGCAATCACCATTACAATCGAAGCAATTAAAAAAATAGTGAACTTACTAAACCGGTCACTTAAATTTCCTGAAATTGGCATAATTATTAAAGTAGCAATTCCCACCACCATAAATAACAGCGGTAATTCAGACTGACTAATACCCACATTATTTACTGAAAAAGCACTTCCCCAAGGCATCATTAAATACCCGCCCAACGACATAAACGCTGTTGCCAAATAACCAATGCGGTAATTTTTATTTTGAATGGTGCTCAACATGTGTTTCAAAGGGTTTTCTCGCTGTAACTTCAGATGCTGATTCACTGGTTTCATTGCCCACAAAGCTGTAAATAAAATACAACTTGCGATCAACACAATCAAATAAAATGGCGCTTGCCAATCCCATTTGTTCGCAATGAATAAGCTAATCGGAATACCTACTACTTGACTGATTCCAAACCCCATCTGTAAAAAACCCATTACTCTTCCTCTTTGCTCAATGCTAAAAGTATCCGCTACAATTGCCATTGAAATCGATGAAATTACCCCTCCGAAAATACCTGTCACAATTCGAGCTCCTACCAACAACCAATATGTATTTGCAATAGCACAAAAAAACGTTCCTATTATAAATCCCGCATAGAAAAACAATAATAATTTTTTTCGATCAAATTTATCCGCAAAACTAGCTGTTAAAAAACCAGATATCCCAGCCGACAACGCATAACTTGAAACGATTAAACCAAATTGCGCTGGATTGATTTTTAAGTCTTTAATCAACAAATCTCCCAAAGGTGACATCACCATAAAATCCAACACCACACTGAACTGAGTCATCGCTAAAATAACAACCAATAACACTTGATACTTTGAAAATTTCTTTAATGAATGTATTTCTTCCATGTTGGAATTTGAAATTAAATTAAAATCAAAAGTAATTATATATTTCGTTTAAATAAACGACTGTAATTAATTCCTGCCATGTTGAGACATCAAAATAATCTAACTATAAGACACAGAAACAAGACGTTGACTATCAATATATTATAATAAATAACATCATTTAAACGATTACTAATTATACACTTAGCAAGAAATACAACAGAATAAAAAAATTGCAAATCGAACTGAAAAACACAAATGTTATCTGTTTGATCTTGTAGTTCATGGAGCCCTTATCTAAAATATTGAGTGCTTTTTTAAGACTTGAACCATTTTAATTTACAAAATGAATTGTTAGGAAATAGTTGTTAAATTTAACACCTAATGAAGCCTGGTTAATTAAATTATCAGGTTTCAATCGCACAAACTTATTACTAACGCATCATTTAGAAAGATGAAAAAATGGATTCCTAATGTAGCGCTACTAATTTGTTGTATGATTTGGGGAACTACATTTGTAGCGATAAAAAAAATAACTCATTTAATTGACCCCTATTTATTAGCAACCTTAAGAAGTTTACTAGCAGTATTAGTGCTATTTCCCGTTCTCCTAATTACCAAAAAAAAGAATGTTTTTTACGATAAACAAGCTATAAAATATGGATTTATTACAGGACTTATTTTAGGAGGTATCTATGTAATCCAAACAATAGGAATGCAATTTACAAGCTCGAATCATAGTGCGTTTATAACTAGTTCAGCAGTAATAATGGTTCCATTACTATTAGTTTTAACAGGGAAACAAAAACTAAACTTCACACAAACAGCGTGTATTATCTTAATTGCTCTTGGCTTATATTTTTTAACAAATACCAATGATAATCAACCCTATAACCTAGGAGATACCATTACTTTTTTTGGAGCGATTGTATGTTCCTTACATATTATATTATCTGGTCATTTTGTGCGTAAAACAGCGTTTTTAGGACTCATTTTTTATCAATTTCTATTTGCTACAATCATTTCCTTTTTTGGATTGATTATTAGTAAAGGAATTAGTCAAACTGAAATTAATTTTTCCCCATTGGTTTTAAATAACGTATTATATCTAGGTTTTTTTGGAACATTACTTTGTTTTTTTATTACTGTTTGGGCTCAAAAGTTTGTTAGCACAAT
>CAMCQL010000163.1 GCA_945877005.1 Chryseobacterium gleum | reverse complement strand
GGAATGTACCGTGTAAATGGAAGTTTAAAAAATTGCATTGATTTTTTTGATGCTTTTCAAGTCAAAGAAGGCGATCCAATGCGAAATTCGAAAGATAAATTTGTAGAAATTTGGTAATTAATTACATGGACACATGTATTGAAAATCTTTGTGTTTCCATTGAATCCAATATTCTTGTAAATTTTCTTTTGTGATAAATAAAGGGCTTATTGTTAGTTGTTTGCAAAAAACAACTGTACGTTCTGAGTTAATCAACTTCTCTTTTCTTTCTTCCAAAGCCGGTTTATGGTCCCAACCTCCACAATGGTCAAAAGACGTCATTGCATCACAAGGGTTTTTAACAAATTTAAAAGGGATTACAACCCGATACGTTACAAAATTATCCTCATCTCCCATTCCTTGTGTTGTCATAGTTAATCTGCTAAAATCAACTAGTGCGTATTTTTTATTTTTATACAATTGCTTTAATTTATCTCCTACATTTTTAGCAACTGTATTGGAAAGACGATGTGCAGTATCAATGCCATTTATAAATTCTGGTCCAATAAATTCTCCTATACACGATGAATCAGTACATGTTACACGGGTAGTTTCTTTCGCTGGAGTATTCTGTTTTGAATTATTTTTTGGGTGTTCCTTTTTATTATTCGATAAACAGTTTGTAAAAATCACTAACGAAACAATTAGTAAACCCATTATTAAATTAAATTTATTAGGCATAAAAACTTATTTTTGGAATTAAATTTAAATAGAAAAAACTAAATAACTTACTTTTACACGCATATATCCATAGATTAATTTTTAAAACGTATGATTTCAGTAGATGCAATTGGTGTAGAATTTAGTGGTAAAACTCTTTTTAGTGATGTTTCATTTGTGATCAACGAGAATGATAAAATCGCATTGATGGGGAAAAATGGTGCAGGTAAATCAACACTTTTAAAAATATTAGCGGGAATAAATAAACCTACATCAGGAAAGGTATCTGCTCCAAAAGAATATAAAATCGCTTATTTACCACAGCATTTATTGACAGAAGACAATTGTACAGTATTCGAAGAAACAAGCAAGGCATTTGCGACGTTATTTGAAATGAAAGATCGAATTGAGCAAATCAACACTGAACTCTCTACGCGTACTGACTATGAATCAGAAAGTTATTATAAATTAATTGAAGAAGTTTCTGAATTAAGTGAAAAATATTATTCCATTGAAGAAACCAATTTTGAAGCTGAAGTTGAAAAAGTTTTACAAGGAATGGGGTTTTTACGCTCAGATTTTACACGACCTACATCAGAATTTAGTGGTGGTTGGAGAATGCGAATTGAACTTGCTAAAATACTTTTACAACTACCTGATTTAATATTATTAGACGAGCCTACCAATCATATGGACATCGAATCCATTCAATGGTTAGAGGATTTTCTTATCAATAGTGCGAAAGCTGTCGTTGTCATCTCTCACGATAAAGCGTTTATTAATGCCATTACTACTCGAACAATCGAAGTAACGATGGGTAGAATTTATGATTACAAAGTAAATTATTCAAAGTATTTAGAACTTAGAAAAGATCGAAGAGAGCAACAACAGAAAGCATTTGAGGACCAGCAAAAGATGATTGCTGAAACGACGCAATTTATCGAACGATTTAAAGGTACTTATTCCAAAACGTTGCAAGTTCAGTCACGAGTGAAAATGCTTGAAAAATTGGATATCATTGAAGTTGACGAAGTAGATACTTCTGCATTACGTTTAAAGTTCCCTCCTGCTCCGAGATCTGGAAATTATCCGGTTACAGTTAAAGAATTAAGCAAGGCGTATGGTGAGCATACCGTTTTTAAGAATGCAGATTTAGTCATTGAAAGAGGTCAAAAAGTTGCGTTTGTAGGGAGAAATGGCGAAGGAAAGTCGACTTTGATTAAAGCGATTATGAGTGAAATTGATTTTGAAGGCGCTATTGAGTTGGGACACAATATTCAAATCGGTTATTTTGCTCAAAATCAAGCTTCTTTGTTGGACGAAGAACTCTCTGTTTTTGAAACGATTGATCAAACTGCTGAAGGGGATGTTCGTACGAAAATTAAAGATATTTTGGGTGCCTTTATGTTTGGAGGTGATACT
This sequence comes from Chryseobacterium gleum, assembly GCA_945877005.1. Classification (GTDB taxonomy): domain Bacteria; phylum Bacteroidota; class Bacteroidia; order Flavobacteriales_D; family Crocinitomicaceae; genus CANHVK01. The sequence goes on along the minus strand of CAMCQL010000163.1, from coordinate 2,488 downwards.
AGCACAAAGAAAGTCAAAGTATTATCTGGAGGAGAAAAAACACGTTTAGCGATGATTAAATTATTGTTGCAACCGGTTAATTTGCTCATTCTTGATGAACCAACCAATCACTTAGACATGAAAACAAAAGACATCATTAAAGATGCTTTAAAAGATTTTGATGGAACACTCATTTTAGTTTCTCATGATCGTGACTTCTTAGATGGATTGGCGGAAAAAGTGTTTGAATTTGGAAATCAACGAATCAAAGAACATTTTGAAGACATTCAAGGATTTTTAGCGCTTAAAAAAATGGAAAATCTTCGTGAAATAGAGCGTAAGAAATAGCTTCATTGTTCAAACTTTCACTTCTATTATCTCCTCTAATCGAGTGGTGTATCTTGGGGATAATTTTTCTTGTTTCATTTTCCAGATACGTTTTTGATCTTGGGAAGCCAATTTAATTTTTTGTTGACCGAAAGATTGATTAATTCGATCAACGACTTTCATTAAAGGAACGTGCTTTGGGTTACTATTTTCGAAGAGTGAAAGTTGAATTTGATCATTAGGTGTAAAATCCATGATGATGACTCCTGCTTTTTTATAGTAAAGTCCTGGAATGAATATTTGTTCCAAAGCCTTTAAGGCAAAATTTGCAATTTCGATGCTTGAACTTGTTGGAAATGGAAGTTTTATTACTGTGCTATTCGAATATTGTTTTAAATCTTGACGGTGTGAATTTGTTCTAAGAAAAACACAAAGTGCATTACATGCCGAATGTTGCCTCCGTAATTTTTCAGCACACGAGACAGAAAAGGTGACTATTCGTTCTTTAATTTCTTCTAATTTCGTCAAGTTTCTTTCAAATGAACGGGTAGTTGCGATGTTCTTTTTAGGTTGGATGTCTTCTAAGTCCAATGTGGGCAAACCCATCAAATCCCTCTTTAAGCGCAAGCCAACAACAGACATATTTCTTCTCACCCACGCATCTTCTATTTGTGTGAAATCATAGGCTTTTTTTACACCAATCATTCGTAATCTTTTTGCATGTTGGCGTCCTATCCCCCAAACATCTTCAATATCGAGCCATTTGAGTGCTTTGATACGTTTTTCATCGTTATCAATGACATAACATGTTTTTGTTTTATCAGGGAATTTTTTAGCAACACGATTCGCGATTTTAGCCAATGCCTTTGTAGGAGCTATCCCAACACTTACTGGAATACCTGTCCACGCTTTTACTTTATAAGACATCTCTATTCCATAGGAATGTAAATCGAAATGTTCAAATCCAATCAATTTTAAAAAGGCTTCGTCGATGCTATAAATTTCAAATTCTGGACTGTATTGTTGTAAAATGTTCATTACCCGATTACTCATATCTCCATAAAGCGCAAAATTGGCAGAAAAAACATGCACACGGTGTTGTAGGAACAATTCTTTGTATTCAAAAGCAGGCGCTCCCATAGGGATACCCAATGCTTTTGCCTCATTACTCCGAGCGATGGCGCATCCATCATTATTTGAAAGCACGACAATTGGTTGCCCATTCAGTGAAGGATTAAACACACGCTCACAAGAAGCATAAAAATTATTACAGTCAATCAGAGCAAACATTGCGCATTGATTTAATTACATATGTTACAATCCCCCACACTAAAAAATCATTGTGTTCCTGTACTTCTAGCGCTTGATAATCCTTATTAGCAGGTACTAACCAACACGCCCCTTTTTCGATTACAATCCGTTTTATCGTAAATTCCCCATCTAAATAACAAACCGCTATGTGATCGTTTGCAGGTTTGATGCTTTTATCAATCACCAATAAATCCCCATCAGAAATCCCTATGTCCTTCATTGATTTGCCTTTGACTCTACCAAAAAAAGTAGCATCTCTATTTTTAATCACATGTTTGTTTAAATCAATGGTTAAATCTATAAAATCCATTGCCGGCGAAGGAAAACCCGCACTAATATTTTCCGAAACAACAGGTAACGCAAGTGTTGTTTCCGTGGATACAGCAAAGAACTCGATAAAAGGTATTGGTGTAGAAATACTTTTTGACATAATTTGATGGTCTTATTGTTGAAGAACTCATTTTGTCAAATGTATGAAAACAAGATGGAATTTAAAACTATTTATGATTAATTATTAACCAATATTATTTTATATATTTGATTAATAGTTTTTTAATTTGCTTTAATTTTTGATTATTTTTTAATCTTTTTAATTTTCTTTTATGGGTGTAATGGACAAAATACTCATGAGAAATGATGAATATTTAACTCAAGTAAAAAACCTCTACATCAACTGATATAGAGGTTTAACTTGTAACATGTAAAAAGTATTTTCCTATTCTACAACCAATAAATAATTATTTTTCTTTCCTTTTCCGATTAAAACAAACATGTCGTTGATCAAATCATTTCCGGAAAGTGAGTACATATCATTCACTTTTTCTTTATTAACAGCAATTGCATTTGCTTTTAATTCACGTTTAGCTTCACC
>CAMCQL010000162.1 GCA_945877005.1 Chryseobacterium gleum | reverse complement strand
ATTTAAATGGAGAAAATTCTCAATTATCGATAATTGAAGTAGCAGATTTGCTTGATACAATTAATTTTTACGCCAGTTTATCTTCTCCAAAGAGTTCAATATTTTTTAGTTTTTCGCAAAATTAAATCTTAGATACCTTCTTTTTGTTTAATAAACACTTTTCGGAGTGTTTTTTTTATTTAAAAAATCAGATAGTCATAATGATTATTACATGTGTAATTAAAAAAGAAGTTGTTTTTTCTAGAAATTATTTACATTTGTAAAATGATTCATATGCGAATAAAAAAAGTGATTGAACAGTCGGGTTTAACAATGACTGAATTTGCAGACTTATTAAAAGTGCAAAGATCAAGCATTAGTCATTTGATTTCTGGTAGAAATAAACCTAGCATGGATTTCTTAGAAAAATTAGTCGAAAATCTTCCTGCTATTGATTTGAAGTGGTTGATTTCCGGGGATTCTTCTCTTCCTAAACTACTGGAATCAAGTAAAGCACAAAAAGAAGAAAAAAACATCAAGCAAATAATTGTCTGGTATACAGATAATACTTTTGAGGTGATCAAAGAGTTGAATTAAGAAAAAATAACTCCTGAGCAAATCAATTCGTCTTCTTCATAGATGGCAGCAAATTGACCTGGTGTGATTGCTTTTTGAAGTTTATCGAATAATATATACAACCCTTCTTCTAATAAAAGTGCACGTGCATCTTGAAGTTCTTGACGGTATCTCGTTCGCACTTTTATTTTTTTAGGTAAATTCAATTTGAATTCAAACTGGTTGTTAACGTAATGAATATCTGAATGCTGTATTTTTAAACACCATCGATTTAAGCCCTTATGGTCTTCATTTAAACCAGAAAAAACAATATTATTCGTTGTATCAATTTGAAGCACAAAAGAAGGGGATGGTCTACCACCTATGTGAAGTCCTTTTCGTTGTCCTACAGTATAAAAGTGCGCGCCAATGTGGCTAGCAACCTGATTTCCATCTTTTTCCTCAAAATTAAAAGGTTCAGACAGATTTTTCACATTCGATAATTCTACAGGTATTGAATGGTAATCAGTTATTTGTTGGTTGTCAACTGGGATTTCGATTATTTTACCTTCTTTTGAAATAAGTTGTTGTTGAAGGAATGTGGGAAGACTTATTTTTCCTACAAAACACAATCCTTGAGAATCTTTTTTATTTGCTGTAATCAACCCTTCTTTTTCAGCGATTTTTCTAACTTCCGATTTTAATAAATGTCCAATCGGAAAAAGTGATTTAGAAAGCTGTTCTTGATTGAGTTGGCATAAGAAATACGACTGATCTTTGGTTTGATCTATTCCTGCTCGCAATGAATGTATTGAGTTTTCTGTAGTTTTTCTACAATAATGACCAGTTGCTACATAGTCGGCACCTAGCTCAATTGCAGCTTTCAGGAACACATCAAATTTTATATCCCTATTGCAAAGTACATCTGGGTTAGGTGTTCTCCCTTTTTCATATTCAGAAAACATGTAAGATACAATTCTTTCGTAATATTCTTTACTCAAATCGATGACCTGAAAAGGGATTCCTAGTTGATTTGCTATCAATAAAGCATCATTTGAGTCGTCGATCCAGGGGCAGTCATTCGATATGGTTACAGATTCATCGTGCCAGTTTTTCATAAACATACCTATCACTTCATAACCTTCTTGTTTAAGAAGATAGGCTGCAACACTCGAATCCACACCACCTGACAAACCGACAACAACTCTTTTCATTGATTAGATTAAATATATTTAAAAATATTTGTGATAAAAGTAGTTAATTTGCAGTTATTAGAAAAGTAGAAATAGTTTTTATGAATTCGATTACATCTGTAACTAAATATAGTATTTTACTGTCCACTTATGTAAACAAGTGTTTTCAAATCTATATATGTTCATTTATTGTATTTTTATTTGTTCATTCAACTGTAATTGCTCAAGAATGTAAGTCGGTACAAATTGATGGTATTGTCACTGATACGTTTCAAAAACAACCTTTTTATAATTTAATGTTAATCAACCAGTCTTCAAGAAAAGGGATATTCGGTCAACCTGATGGAAATTTTTCTTTAATCGCGAGACAGAATGATTCGATTGTAATTTCAGTCAAAGGGTATATAAAGAAATCCTTTGTAGTAATTTCTTCTAAAAATTGTAAAATGGAAATTAAAGTAGCATTGCAACCAATTATTCAAAACCAAAAAGAAGTAATAGTCAAGCCGATTAAATCCATTCAACAGATAAAAGAAGAGAGGTCCAATTTAATCAAAAAGGAAACAAAAATCACAAGTGGTGCAGAGGTCTTTGAAAGTCCAATTACAGCAATTTACGAACGTTTTTCCAAAAAAATAAAATCGAAACAGAAAGTTGAAGAGTTGAAATTTAGAGATAATCAACAAAAAGTACTCCAAGAAATACTTCTAACCTATGTTGCCTACGAGATTATTGAATTAAGTAGTAAAGATTTTGATGATTTCATCTCCTTTTTAAATATTGACGCTAATTTCTTAAGGAAAGCAAATGATATTGAATTGATTAGGTTTATAAAAGATAAATTTGAGCATTTTAAATTAGAAAATCAAAAAAACTAATACTGATAATCCATTATTTTTGATTAATTTTCCGTTTAATTACGATTAAATATTAATCATGATAGGTGCAAATATAAAGTTCTTAAGAAAACGAACAGGTAAATCTCAAGAAGAAATGGCTGTTTTATTAAAGTTAACTCGTTCTACTTTAAGTGGGTATGAGAATGGTGTTGCGGAACCATCGATTGAAACTTTGAGTGTGATTTCAAATTATTTCGGTGTCGCTATTGATGACTTAGTGAAAAAACACTTAAATAAATTGTCTCATAACGAGTTGAATTCAATTTTAGATGGGGCAGGAGAACTGTATTCAGGACAGAAATTAAGGATTTTAACTCAGATTGTTAATTCTGAAAATGAAGACTTGATTGAAATGGTACCTTATAAAGCAAGCGCAGGTTATACCTCGGGTTATGCTGATGCTGAATATTTAAAATTACTACCAACATTTCAGTTGCCTTTTTTATCAAAGCAAAAAAAATACCGTTCATTTCCAATACAAGGAGATAGTATGCCTCCAGTTTCAGAAGGTTCTTATGTGGTTGCAGAATACGTTGAAAATTGGACTTCAATAAAAGATGGTACACCGTGTATTGTTATTACAGAAGAGGAAGGTATTGTGTTTAAAATTTTATATAACCATTTGGAAAATGGAGATTATTTAGAATTATATTCTACGAATACTTTTTATAAACCCTACAAAATTAAAGGTGAGAAAGTACTAGAAATATGGAAATTTGTAAATTATATCGCTTCTGATTTACCCACAATTCGTATTGATGAGCTAGACTTGAAAAGAAGTTTAATTGATTTACAACAAGAATTAAGAGAAGTGAAATTATTAATTCAAAAGTAAAATTTAAATTATAGTATTTGAATGGCAAATTATAAACAAGATGCTACCATCAACATTCGCTTGACTTCTAATTGGATTAGTTACCATCAAAATAAATACATGGGGCAGCATGGTATTACAATGCCTCAATTCAATATATTGAGAATTCTTCGTGGTGCGAAAGAACCACTAAGCATTTCATTAGTTAGAGATCGTATGATTGAAAAATCTCCAAACACGACGCGATTGATGGATAAATTAATCGATAAAGGTCTGATAGAAAGACTTAAAGATACGAGAGATAATCGAGTGATTACAATTCAAATTACAAAACAAGGACTCCAGTTATTAAAATTGATTGACAAAGATTTTGATGCGAATATAATTTTAGTGAATAACTTGACGAATGAAGAATGTGAGGTACTCAATAAATTACTCATAAAAGTTAGGGGAGGAATTGAGAATACATTAGAAAACAATTGTAATGGAAAGTAAGATTCTCTTTTTGACAAATTGAAAAAATGCTGTAAATTCATATTAATTTCGTTGAATATCTATGTATATTAGCAATCTAATGTTGAATCAATTCCAAATGCATAATTTCTTTGTTTTTAACCATTTTTCATTTGCGAAAAAAACAGCGCTTTTGTTTTGCTTGCTATCTTTTCATCTATTCAGTCAGAAGAATATAACTAGGGTATATAAGAATAATTCGAATGAAGAGCTTGTAAAAGGAAAAGATACGACCTACATTGACATTTGCTTGGGTGATTCATTGTTGTTAACCATGAACCAAGTTCAATTGGAAAGTGATTTCAATTCAAATATAAAAATTAAATATCCTACAACACAATTTACTGGAATCAATTTTATTTGGAATATCACTGGTAAAGGTTTTGATGTCAATGATTCTGTTTATTTTAAACCAAAAGAATCGAATGGTTATTACATTGATTTAAATATTAGTTACAAATTAAAACGCAAAAATTCAGACACAATTTTAGATATTGACGCACTTTTAGGGTATAAACTTGGGTTGATTAAAGTGAGAGTTTCAGCGCTGCCTAATTATAATTCTTTGGTGAACATTCCGAGTAAAATATGTATGGATGACCCAATTTATGTTCAATTACCTGAAAAAGATGGTACTAAAAAAGATGATCCCGTTTATTT
>CAMCQL010000161.1 GCA_945877005.1 Chryseobacterium gleum | reverse complement strand
ACAATGGATGAATCATAAATTTTATCGTATGGAATTTCTGCATATTCTAACACCATTGTTACTGCGTCGTCCCAAGGTTGTTTTCCTCTAGGGGTGTAAACCGCAATTTTAGGAACTTTTTCAAGTTGAATGATTTCTTGATTGATATCTGGATTTGCAATTTGACTTCGAATAGAATTTGCTTGACCTTCAGTAATTACTTCGTAACTAATTCCTCTAATGATTAATTCTTCTTCAATTCTGGTAGAGTGACCAAACATAAATGATCCACCACGGTAATTGAGTAGCCATTCTATGGTAGCATTATTTTCAAGAATCCAATAAGCAATACCGTATGCTTTAAGGTGGTTTTTTTGTTGCTTATCCATAGGTATCAGAAGTTGACTTCCGAATGTATATGCTTGCAAAAGGATAAAAAATAAGACAATTCGATACTTCATATTGCTATCAATGATTTAAAAGGGTTGATCTACCAACGAATTGTCAAAATCAAAGTTGTCATCTTCTGAGTTCATTTTACTTTGTACTGTATATGTATTTGCTTTGTTGTCAAATTCTTGATTTACAGTTATTTTAGAGTTTGGTAAATTAAAGTCATCATCAAAAGAATCAAAATTATCGAAACGCGCGTATTCCCCAATAAAACGCAGACGAACAGAGTCTGTAGCACCATTTCTGTGTTTTGCAACAATCATTTCACCCACACCTAAATTTGATTCACCTGCTTCGTTTTGAAGTATCTGGTAATATTCAGGGCGGTATAAGAAGGAAACGATATCTGCATCTTGCTCAATCGCACCCGATTCTCTTAAATCTGATAAAATCGGTTTTTTATCACCTCCTCTGGTTTCAACTGATCGACTTAACTGAGAGAGTGCAACTACAGGAATATTTAATTCTTTTGCAATTTCTTTAATAGACCTAGAAATTGTTGAAATTTCTTGTTCTCGATTGCCTGAACCTTTAGAACCACCTGCCGTCATTAACTGTAAATAATCAATGATTACAATTTGAATGTCGTATTGACTTTTAAGCCTTCTACATTTTGCGCGTAAATCGAATACACTTAACCCTGCTGTGTCATCAATGTAAATAGGGGCAGTCGCTAATTTAGAAATACGAGTATGTAATTGTTGGAATTCGTGTTCGGCAAGATCCCCTTTTCTGAGTTTTTCAGCGCTTATTCTTGATTCAGAAGCAATAAGTCGTTTAACTAATTGAACTGAAGACATTTCTAACGAGAACAAAGCAACTCCCATGTTGTAATCTACAGCTATATTTCTCGCCATGGATAATACAAATGCAGTTTTACCCATTGCAGGACGGGCAGCTATAACAATCATGTCTGATTTTTGCCATCCAGAAGTAAGTTTATCTAAATCTCTGAATCCTGTTGGTACGCCAGAAATACCATCTGAATTTTTTGAGGCAATTTCAATTTCTTTAATTGCTTCTCTTACAACATTTTGCATTACGTCAACGTTGCGTTTCATATTATTTTCAGCAATTTTAAATAAATCTCCTTCAGCTTTATTTAATAGGTCAAATACATCTGTTGTTTCATCAAATGCATCTCTTAGGACTTCAGAACACATGCGAATAATTTCTCTTTGAATGTATTTTTGGGCAATAATTCTAGCATGATATTCTGCATGTGCAGAGGAAGCAACACGGTTTGTAAGTTGGGAAATATAAAGTGCACCTCCCGCAAGCTCTAATTCTCCTTCTTTTCTTAATTGAGTTGTAACGGTTAAAAGATCAATAGGATTTGTTGTAGCAAATAACTCTTTAATCGCCTTAAAAATATAGTAATGCTTTGGATCGTAGAAACTGTTTTCAGTTACAATATCTATCGTATCGTTTATTGCATTTTTATCAAGCATCATAGCCCCTAACACAGCTTGTTCTAAATCAACGGCTTGCGGAGGTATTTTCCCGCCTTCCAAGCCGTAATTTTGGATCGGATTTTTGGATCTTACAAGTGGTTTTTTTGCTTTGTCTTTATTCTCTTCCATAATTACAAATGTACGTAAAGGACATTGAGTTACCCAATTGAATTTTCAATTTTTTAAATAGATTTTTAAAAAATAAGATTGCGTATGTGTAGATGAAACTTTACTTTCGTGCACATGCTATAAGCACAAAGAAATGTTGCAGAATAACACACGAACAATCATCACAACTGGGGATGGATCGAAGACGATACATTTAGTGGATTGGAATGAAAATTATCATTCTACTCATGGAGCAGTCCAAGAAGCAAAACATGTTTTTTTAAAATATGGACTTTCATTATTTGATAAGCATAAAGAAGTGCGCATTTTTGAAGTTGGTTTTGGAACAGGATTGAATGCAATTTTGACTTATGAATTTGGTTTAAGTTCCGATCAAACTATCATCTACGATGCCATTGAAGCATATCCTGTAACCGAAGAAGAAATAAAATTATTAGGGTATGAGCAATTATTCGAGTCTTATGAATCAAAGGAAGTATACAGTAAGCTGCATTCTGTTGCTTGGGATCAAACCATGGAAATTACTCCAAAATTTAGCCTAAATAAGATTTGTGAAAATTTTGAACAGTATGTTTTTCCAAATGAACAGTATGATTTGGTTTATTTTGATGCATTTGGCCCGAGGGTGCAAGAGACTATGTGGTCCCATTTTGACAAGTTGTATAAAGCCCTGAAACCGGGAGGAATATTGGTAACCTATTGTGCCAAAGGACAAGTAAAAAGAGATTTAAAAGCAGTAGGATTTATCTTAGAAACACTGCCTGGACCTCCAGGAAAACGTGAAATGACTAGAGCAATTAAATGATGCATTTTTTTTAAAAAATCTTTCACGATTTAAACTTTTTCACTAACTTAAATTAGATAACCATCAAATTATCTAAAAAATGTTAGTTAAAATTTATAGTAGTGCCGTATTTGGAGTAGATGCGACAACGATTACCATCGAGGTAAATATCAGTAGGGGTGTTAATTTTTTTCTTGTGGGTTTACCTGATAGTGCTGTAAAAGAGAGTCAACAACGCATAAAGTCAGCAGTTAAAAACATTGGCCTTTCCATTCCTGGTAAAGAAATCACGATTAATATGGCACCTGCTGATATACGCAAAGAAGGATCCGTTTACGATTTGCCAATTGCTATGGGAATATTGGCTGCAAGTAACCAAGTCAAGGCGATAGAAGTTTCTAAGTACATTATTCTGGGGGAATTGAGTTTGGATGGAACCATACAACCAATGAAAGGAATTTTACCGATTGCAATTCAAGCAAAAAAAGATGGATTCAAGGGAGTAATCGTTCCCGCTGAAAATTCTTTAGAAGCTGCAATTGTTCGAGAGATAGAAGTAATAGGTGTTTCAAATTTATCAGAAGTTGTTGATTTTTTTAACGGGGAGAAAATAATTGAGCCTACCATTTATTCAAATGAAAAAACACTGGAAGAAATTCATCCAAGTGGGAAGATCGATTTTTCAGAAGTTAAAGGACAATATAAAATTAAACGTGCATTTGAAATTGCCGCTGCAGGAGGTCATAATGTAATTTTGGTTGGTCCACCAGGCGCAGGTAAATCAATGTTAGCGAAACGATTACCTACAATTTTACCTCCGATGTCAATAGAAGAATCTTTAGAAACCACAAAGATTCATAGTGTTGCTGGTAAAACAGCCAAGAAAATCGGTTTAATTACAGATCGTCCATTCCGGAAACCTCATCATACGATATCAGATGTCGCGCTAGTAGGGGGCGGAAGTTACCCACAACCTGGAGAAATTTCTTTGTCGCATAATGGCGTTCTATTCTTGGATGAATTACCAGAGTACAAAAGAGCTGTTTTAGAAGTGATGCGCCAGCCTTTAGAGGATCGTTCAGTAACAATTTCACGCGCAAAGTTTACTGTAGATTATCCTGCTGGATTTATGTTGATTGCAGCAATGAATCCTTGTCCGTGTGGTTATCATAATCATCCTGATAAAAAATGTGTTTGTGCACCGGGTGCTGTAGAAAAATATTTGAATAAAATATCTGGACCTTTATTGGATCGCATTGATTTACATATTGAAGTAACCCCAATTTCTTATGATGAGTTATCAAGCCAAGTACAAGAAGAAAAAAGCAGTTCTATACGCGAAAGAGTAGTTGCTGCACGTGCAATTCAAAAAATCAGGTATGAAAAGTTTAACACTACTATTCATTCTAATGCGCAAATGGGATCTTATGAATTACAAACTTTTTGTCAGTTAGACGAGTCGTCAAGAACCATTTTGAAAAATGCGATGAATAAATTGGGTTTATCTGCAAGAGCCTATGATCGAATAATAAAAGTAGCAAGAACAATTGCAGATCTTGATTGTTCGGACCAAATACAAATACAGCATATTACAGAGGCAATACAATACAGAAGTTTGGATCGAAATAAAATTAATTAAGCAAAAAGTTAATCAATATTAATAAAAACAGTACTAACAAGATCGTTCCATAACTACAAAACTAATAACTTTATGGTGAGTTTAATGTGTTGGTTTATTCTAGTAAGTTCAGGTATTTAATTTTTATCCACACGATTAATTATTTCAGGAACGATCTTCGTAGTTCATTTTGTTTTACACTGTTTGTTTTAACATAATGTTATCAAAATAATTAAATGAAACTA
>CAMCQL010000160.1 GCA_945877005.1 Chryseobacterium gleum | reverse complement strand
GGTGAGCTTTTTTCATTGCAGATTTATTCATTTTTTATTTTTGGTCCACTACAGGAGTTGGGGAATATTATTAATGTTTACAGAGAGGCTGAAGTCTCGTTAGATAATTTCAAAGAAATTTTGGAAATGCCAGTAGCCGTAAAACCAACTCATCCAATTTCGTTGCAAGGGATTCAGAAATTGGCGTTTAATCAAGTTTCATTTCAGCACCAATCTGCTCGAACTAAAGCATTGGATGGAATTTCTTTTGAAGTAGGACAGGGAGAAACGATTGCGTTTGTCGGTCCATCAGGAGCAGGTAAAACTTCATTGGTTAAATTGTTAGTTGGGCTGTATCAACCATTAAGCGGTTCTATTTTATACAATGATATTAATGCTGAAGATGTAGATTTAGATCAGTTACGATCTCAAATAGGTTTTGTAACACAGGATACCCAACTCTTTTCGGGTACAATCAAAGAAAATTTATTGTTTGTTGCTCCAAATGCTACTGATCAAGAATGTTTGAGCGCACTTGAAAAAGCGGCATGTCAAAGTTTATTGTTACGTGCAGAATTTGGGTTGGAGACTGTAATTGGTGAAGGGGGTGTTAAAGTGTCTGGTGGAGAAAAGCAACGTCTTTCGATTGCACGCGCATTGCTTAGAAATCCTTCGCTTATGGTTTTTGATGAAGCAACGTCGGCATTGGATTCATTAACAGAAGAAGAAATAAGTACTACAATTAAGAATTTAGCATCTGATAAAGGAAAAATGACTATCTTAATAGCTCATCGATTAAGTACAATCATGCATGCTGATAGAATTATCGTTTTAGAAAAAGGGAAAATCACAGAATCAGGTGGACATGATGAATTATTGGAGTTAAAAGGATTGTATTATGCGATGTGGCGCCAACAGATAGGTGAGCGTTAGATTGTGATTTTTTCCTCGCTGAAATAGTTTAGTTGAAAATTAAATAAATTTAGAATGAAGCTTTTTAAACATCTTACTTTTTATGTTTTTATTTCCATTGTTCTTGGTATTTTGTTAGGGCATTTTTATCCATCAACTGGGGTGAAAATGGAGATTATTGGAAAAACGTTCATCGATATTATTAAACTATTTATTGCACCGATTATTTTTTTGACCATTGTACTAGGTATAGGATCTATGGGAGATTTAAAAAAGGTGGGTAAAATTGGATTGAAGTCTTTAATTTATTTTGAAATTGTTACAACGTTAGCTTTAGCAATTGGAGTTGGAGTAGCCTATTGGTTACAGCCTGGAAATATTGATAAATCGATGTTATCAATGGGGGATGCTTCAAAATATACTTCTAAGGCTTCTGTTCCGTTTAGTTGGCTTCATTTTATCCAGTCAAATGTTACCATCCAAGTTTTAATCGTTGCAATCGTTGTGGGTATTGTAATAAATTATTTGTCGAAGCGCGATTTGATTATTTATAAATTGGATAAGGCCTCTAAATTTGTATTTAAATTATTAAAATATGTGATGTATTTAGCTCCATTAGGAGCATTCGGAGGAATGGCTTTCGCTGTGGGTAAATTTGGGCTACATACCCTTATTCCTCTTGGTAAACTAGTCGGAAGTGTTTATTTAACTATGATATTGTTTGTAGTGATTGTTTTAGGTGGAATCATGAAATTATTTAAACTAAATATTTTCAAATTTCTAAATTATATCAAAGAGGAAATAATTATTGTATTAGGTACTTCTTCTTCCGAAACAGCATTGCCAAATTTAATGAAAAAGTTGGAAGTGTTAGGTTGCAGAAAATCAGTGGTTGGTTTAGTTGTTCCAACAGGTTATTCTTTTAATTTAGATGGAACTTCCATTTATTTGTCGATGTCAGTAATTTTTATTGCTCAATTATATGGTGTGCCTCTTTCTTTGACTGAGATTTTGATGATTATTGGAATTTTGATGATTACTTCTAAAGGTGCTGCAGGCGTTACTGGGAGTGGTTTTGTAGTTTTAGCATCTACGTTAAGTTCGTTGCATAAAATCCCTTTAGAGGGATTGGCTTTTTTGTTGGGTGTAGATAAGTTTTTAAGTGAAGCAAGGGCCATTACAAATATTATTGGAAATGGGGTTGCAACTTTGGTAATTGCGAAAAGTGAAAAAGAGTTTGATGCAATGGTATATGCTAGAGAGATTGACAACCCATCTGGTCTGTTGGAAGAATAATTCTGTTAATTAATAAAACCTGCAGCTAAAGATTGCTGTGTCATCGTCAAAGTTCTTATTGCTTTTCCATTCGTCCAATTTAGAGAAGATGAGTGAATTTAAATCTTCCATTTTTAAAGGATAATATTGGTGAATGAGTTTGATCAATCTGTCGATTTCAAAATATTCATTTTTTTCATTTTCTAATTCAATGACACCATCTGTATACATTACCAATGTTGTGTTTGGGTCAACGTATAATGAACCTGTGTTTATAAAGGGCAATTCATCAAACATTCCTAAACCTACTGTTCCTTCGTCTAATAATTTAATGTTTTTTCCATTGGTGAGTATTGGTGCGTTATGTCCTGCATTAATGTATTTTAGCTTGCGACTGATTTGATTGTAGTGTGCAATAAAAAAAGTGATGAATTTTTCTCCTTTTGCGTTTTGAATTACTTTTTTATTTAATTCATTGATAAGATAATCAAGCTCGAATTGTTGGTAGCTATACAATGTTCGAATTGTTGCTTGAAAATTTGCCATAAGCATAGCTGCAGAGATACCCTTGCCTGAAACATCTGCGATGCAAAAGATAAATTCATCTTCATTTAATGGGATAAAATCGTAGTAATCACCTCCGACTTGATGTCTTGAAGTGTGTTTTGCAGATAAATCCATTTGTTTGTTCGATGGCAACGATGTAGGAAACAGCATTTTTTGCATTTCAGAAGCAACCTCAAGTTCTTTCTTTAATCTTACCTGTTTAATGTGCTGCAAATTCATTCGTTTATTTTCTATTGCTACGACAATGATATTTGCAAGCGTTTGAATAAATCTTAAGTTGTTTAAATGTTCTTTTGTAGAGAGTTCATCGAAATGATTTTCAGATAAAAGTAGGTAGGCGAGTGGCTCTTTTTGGTGAAAAACAGGGACTATCGTTTGGAATTTACTCAATAGTTGGTCTGGTGAAGAATCAATGATTGTTATTTCTTTAGAACGCGCTAATATTCGAATTAACTCATTCGTTAAAATGGACCCTTTAATTCCTGTTTTTAATAAGATTTCCCATTTTTGTTGTTGATGGAGTAGTAGGATTTTTGAAAAATGGAGTTGTTCTTTTAATATGAAATGAAATATTTCTATTAATTTATTAATAGGTAAATTTGAATTAATAGCATTTGTTATTTCAAGGAGAGAATTTAATTTAAATTCTTGAAATTCAAGTTTTGATTCAAGTAAATTTATTCTCTTTTCAATCATTTATTTTATAATATGTTGAGAGCTATGCCTTTTTATTGTTGCTATGCAATGACAAAACCAATAAATGCCAATTAAGTGTTTAATAAAGACATCTTCATTTTACCTACAAATCTACCTATGATTTTACTGGTATTTTTCAGATTGTGAGTTTCTTATTAAAGTTGATTTGTTAATTTGTTGAATGTGGTAGAATAAACTTTAAATCTTTTACTTGGTGTTATTTCGCTGGAATTCAGCAGGTTGATTTATTGCTTTTTTTGTGGTCTAAGTCTGTTGACAGAGCGGAAAATTCAAGTTGTATAGTCAACTTTTAATTTAATAACGAAGAAAACCAAATTTTTCTTTGCTTCCATAATTCAAATAGAGGATTAAATTCGAATTGATCTTGTTGTTGAAAAATAGTTTAGGTACGGCAATGCTTTTTTCTTTTTTCCCATTCAGAATACTTTTGCGAGTAGATGAACCATTTTCTAAGTCTATATTCAATTTTGCTAACACATTCGAACGTTTTGAATAATTGATTTCTCTTTGCTTGCCTTCTTCCCAATCTCCTGTTTCTGAATAGTTAGAGGCATCATCATTAAAAAATAATTGTAGTGTAGAATCTCCTTTGATTGTCGAAATGGAAGAATAATAACCATAATCATTGACTGAAGTTTGGTTTTTTGGTATTTTTTTTACCCACTTAAATGTATTGTCTGGTGCGATTTTAAAAGTGATGAGGTCATCGTAGTTGTAAACATATCTTGTGTAAATCATGCCTGTTCTTGGATCTGAATAGGTTAAATTTTGCACAAAAAATTGTTCCAAAACTCCAATTATTGAGCCGTCTTTAAGTGGATACATTTCACGTAGCTCATAGTCGAATAATTCAGGGGCTCCTTTTCCTTTCTCAGCTCTTTCTAAAGCTCTTTTTTTAGCACGTTCTGTCCAGTCTTGAGTAATGAACGAAATGTCAAATTCACTTTTTCCTTGTGAGATTATTTTTTTTGTTTGTATTTCAATTGTAGCATGATAGACACCTTTGATTCCATTGTCATTTTTATCTTTGTTTCCAGTTAATGCGCTAATTGTTAAAAGGTTGGTGTTATCTGTGTCGATTTTTAAATCGAAAATCCGTTGATCTGATAATGGTAGTATAAATGGATAGGTACTATCATTGACAATTTGATGGCAAATGATTCGATCAAGATTTGATTGATCTCCAAAGAAAAATGAGCGATTGGTGTTTTCAGAAAATATTTTTGTAGTGATGAAATAATCACCCTTATCTGTAAGTA
>CAMCQL010000159.1 GCA_945877005.1 Chryseobacterium gleum | reverse complement strand
CCCCTAATTTATTTATATTTGTCGCAAATAAATAATGTAAAATGGCGACAATTAGACAAAAAGCGTATCAAGATGTTTTGAACAGAAAAGCAAAACATTCTAATTATGATGGGAAAATTTCCACTTTATTTGCTGAAAATGTGTTTCATTTAGATGTAATGCGTGAATTTTTACCAGGTGATGCTTACAAAAGCATGGTAGATGCAATTAACAGCGGAAACGGAGTTCGTTTAGATCGTAAAATGGCTGATCAAGTTGCCTCTGCAATGAAAGATTGGGCGCTTACAAAAGGAGCTACGCATTATACACATTGGTTCCAGCCTTTAACAGGTTCTACTGCTGAAAAACACGATGCATTTTTTAAACCTGTTGGACCTGGTAGAGCGATTGAAAAATTTGACGGTGACTTATTGGTACAACAAGAGCCAGATGCATCTTCATTTCCAAATGGAGGAATACGTAATACCTTTGAAGCGCGCGGTTACACAGCATGGGATCCATCGTCACCAGCATTTGTTATTGGTAAAACATTGTGTGTGCCTACTATATTTATTTCCTACACAGGTGAATCTTTAGATTTTAAAATGCCATTGATTAAAGCGCTACATGCTGTCGATCAAGCTGCAGTGGAGGTGTGTCAATATTTTGATAAAAACGTAATTAAAGTAAATGCTACCCTTGGTTGGGAACAAGAGTATTTTTTGATTGACAAAGCATTTTACAATGCACGTCCTGATATTATGATGACAGGTAGAGCATTGTTTGGGCATGCTTCTGCAAAAGGACAACAATTGGAAGACCATTATTTTGGTTCAATTCCTGAGAGAGTGGAAGCATTCATGCGAGATTTTGAGCAAGAAGCAGTTCGATTAGGGATACCAGTTACAACTCGTCACAATGAAGTTGCTCCAAATCAATTCGAATGTGCACCAATATTCGAAGAGTGTAATCTAGCAAATGACCACAACTTATTGTTGATGGATTTATTGGAGAAAATTGCAATCAACCACGATTTCCATGTTTTACTTCATGAAAAACCATTTTCAGGCGTAAATGGATCTGGAAAACATAACAACTGGTCATTGTCTACAAATACTGGTGTAAACTTATTGGCTCCTGGAAAGAATCCAAAATCAAACCTTCAGTTCCTTACATTTTTTGTAAATACAATTGCTGCAATTCATAACAATGCAGATTTATTAAGAGCGTGTATTGTTTCTGCAAGCAATGATCATCGTTTAGGTGCTAATGAAGCTCCTCCTGCAATTATTTCTACATTTATTGGTTCTCATTTGTCTGATATGTTGGATGAATTAGAGAAAAATGTGAAGTCAGGTAAAATGACTCCAGAAGACAAAACTGAATTAAAATTGAATATCGGTAAAATTCCACAAATTATGTTGGATAATACGGATAGAAACAGAACATCTCCGTTTGCGTTTACCGGAAATAAATTTGAATTTAGAGCAGTAGGTTCTTCTGCGAACTGTGCTTCAGCTATGATTGTTTTGAATACAATTATGGCGGATCAATTGATTCAATTCAAGAAAGATGTTGATGCTCGTATTAATTCTGGAGATTCTAAAGATGAAGCGATTTTAAAAGAATTACAAAAGTTAATCAAAGAATCAAAGAAAATTCGTTTCGAAGGAAATGGTTACGGAGAAGATTGGGTAAAAGAGGCTGAAAGTAGAGGGTTAAACAATTTTAAAGATACTCCAAGAGCATTGGGTGTTTGGACAGAAGAAAAAACGATTAAAATGTTCGAAAAATTGAATATTTTGACAGAAAGAGAGATTGAAGCACGAAAAGATATTGATTTTGAAAATTATGTTTATAAGATTCAAATTGAAGCACGTTTAATTGGAGAAATAGCTCAAAATCAAATTATTCCTTCTGTTATTTTGTATCAAAACAGATTGATACAAAATGTTCAAGGTTTGAACAGTATTTTAGGAGAGGGTGCTAAAGACGCAACGAAAGGTCAGATTGAAATTATTTCTAAAATTTCAACGCATTTAAATACAATGAAAACATTGTGTGATACCATGCTCGAAGAAAGAAAAAAAGTAAATAAAATCGAATCCATCGAAGAAAAAGCAGTAGCATATTGTGATAGAGTAAAAGTTTATTTTGACGAAATTAGATACCATTCAGATAAACTTGAATTACTAGTGGACGATGAGTTATGGCCGTTAGCAAAATTCAGAGAAATGTTATTTACAAAATAATTGAATTTAAATTAGATTCTAAAAAAAATAAAATTGTAAAAGGTTGAATTACTAGTTTGTAATCAACCTTTTTTGCTTTAATTTACTTGAAATGAAAGTAAATCTTTATACAATTTAATTGAAAAGATTCATTTTCTTTTTTTTATTAATTCCTCTTCAATTTCAAGTTCTACCTTTTTTGGTTTCCGAAAGTATACTGTCCTTACTCACAAAATAAATTGTATAATAATATGATTTTTAGATTTTTGACACCTTGATTTAGGTTTGAAATAGGTGTAAGTTTTACGCTTTATTCTCTATCTGAAATTTTAAGCGTTAAAAAATATATTTTTCAAGCTTGGATTAAAGTTATATCTTTATGAAATCAAATTTGCTCTTATGTTTTTTGAAGATGATGAAAACGAATTGGATAATAATTATCTAGAAGAATTAAATCGGTTTGAAGCGTATTTGTCTGGTGACAATTTAGGTTTCATGGACAGTGATGCGTTTGAATATATTTTGGATCATTATTTGGTACAAGGTTTGTATTCAAAAGCAAACATTTGTTCAGATGTTGCACTCGAACAGTTTCCACACAATACGTTTTTTAAATTAAGAAAAGCACAAGCAATTTCAGCGACAGGTCAATTGAAAGAGGCGTTGAATATCTTAACACAACTCGAAAAAATCACTGAACCAACGTGCGAACATTATTTAACAAAAGCAGCAATTTTTAGTCAATTAAGGGACTCAAAAACAGCAATAAAATATTTCCAAGAAGCAGTAGAACTTTCTGAACCTGAAGACAGGGAAGAGATTTTAATTGACTTAGCCATGGAATACGAACAGTTAAAAGACTTCAAGTCAGCACTTAAAACATTAGATGATGTTTTAGGATTAAATCCTACGAACGAAGTTGCATTTTATGAAAAGGCTTTTTGCATGGAGCAATTAGGTGACCTTGAAGCAGCAATTCAATCTTATTCAGCATTCATAGACGAAAATCCATATTCCTTTACAGCTTGGTACAATTTAGGAAATGTTTTTGCAAAAATGAACAACAATGAAAAAGCAATTTGGGCTTTCGATTATTGTGTTTTAATTAACTCGGAATTTGCGCCAGCTCATTTTAATTTGGGTAATGCATACCTTTCTCAAGAAATTTATTTGACAGCGATACATCATTTTGAAAAATGCTTAGTAATTGACGGGGAAGATGCTCTTGTATTGTGTTATATTGGTGAGTCTTATGAACAATTAGAGGAATATGATTTAGCAAAATTGTATTACCACAGATGTTTAGAGTTTGCCCCTGATTTTGGCGATGCTTGGCTTGGATTAGGAATCGTTTTAGACTTAGAAGGTGCTACAAAAGAAGGTATTGAATCAATTTTAAAAGCAATTGAGTTAGATCCTAATAATGCAGGTTATTTCCATGTGATAGCTGGAGCTTACGAGAAAATTGGTTTAAATGAAGAGGCGAGAAAGGCCTATTTAACTGCATATAATTATTGTCCAGAGAATGAAGATGTTGTCTATGATTACATTGATTTCTTAATGAATCAAAAAGAACTCGTAACTGCTAAAAAATTTCTGGAAGAAATTGAAGAAAATAATTCAGAAGTCGCTTTTTTCTCTAAATTATTACTTGTCAATCTTCACTATTTGTATTTTGACAAGGAGTTTGCTTTATTTTTATTGAATAAATGTATTGCTGAAGATGAAGAAAAATCAAAAGAACTATTTTCTCTGTATTCTGATTTACAAAATGAAAGCAAAATTGTAAATTTGTTTTCAAACTAAACAACACATATGAATTTTGATTTACCGTTTATTCCTGAGCGCCCCTTAAAGCCAAGAAATAAAGGATTAACTATGATGATGGACAAAGGATTGAGTTTACAGGAAACTGTAAATTTCATCGAAGCAAATCATCATTTGACAGATATTGTGAAGTTTGGATTCGGGACAGCTTTTGTGACAAACAATTTGACTGAAAAAATCAATCTCTATAAATCTGCTGGAATAAGACCCTATTTTGGTGGTACTCTTTTTGAAGTCTTTTACGCCAGAGGTAAATTTGAAGATTATTTAAGAATGATCGATTCTTTTGGCTTAGATTTAGTTGAAATTTCTGATGGTTCCATTATTATTGAACATGATAAAAAGTGTGAGATGATTCATAAAATGGCAAAAGACAGAACCGTATTGTCAGAAGTAGGTTCAAAAGATTCAGGTATTTTAATTAGTCCAAACAGATGGATTAAAATGATGACCACTGAATTACAAGCAGGCACTTGGAAAGTTATTGCTGAAGGGAGAGAAGCAGGGAATGTAGGTGTTTTTAGACCAAATGGGTCAGCACATACTTTGTTAATCAATAAAATCATAGCCAAAGTTAAACCTGAAGAAATTCTTTGGGAAGCTCCACAAAAAAATCAACAAGTATGGTTTTTGAAACTTTTCGGAGCGAACGTCAACCTTGGCAACATTGCACCACATGAAGTTATTCCTTTGGAG
>CAMCQL010000158.1 GCA_945877005.1 Chryseobacterium gleum | reverse complement strand
AGAACACGTACTTTTTCTTTATCGATGTTAACACGTACTTCTCTTTTTTCCCCTCCAAGTACATCTATTTCTGAGACTCCCTGGGTTTGTTTCAATAAAGGAAGTATTTCTTCTTTCATGAGTTCGTAAAATGCTCTGTCTTCAAGATTTTTACTCGTTACACTAACTTGAAGTACTGGGGATGCGTTTGGTTCAATTTTCGCGATTACCGGATTTTCAGATCCATCGGGTAAGTTTCTTTTAACTCCTTCAATTTTTCGTTGTGCATCCTGCATTACTGTTTCTAAATCCACCGAATTTTTAAATTCTAACATCACAATGGATGCGTTTTCAAGAGAGAAAGAGGTGACTTCATTAATGTTTTCTAATCCGCTTAGTGCATCTTCCAATTTTTCTGAAACTTGAGATTCAACAATTGAAGGTGACGCGCCAGGATAAAGTGTTGTTATGGTAAGAATCGGTGGGGAAAAATCAGGCAGTAATTGATAGCTGAGTTGTTTGTAACTCAATAATCCTCCTCCGATTAAGATAGTGAAAATCACAATAATCAAGGAAGGACGTTTTATGGATAGTTCTGTAAGAGTCATGTTTTGTTGATTTTAACAATTATTTCGTGATGACGTTGGATTTGTTTTGAACATTGATTTGACCTTTGATGATGATTTGATCATTTTTTGAAAGTCCATCAACAATTTCAATAAATTCAGCATCGCTAGTCCCTGCTGTAAAGTTTGTACGAATTGCTTTTCCATTTTTAACAAGAAATACTTGTGGCTTTTTGGTACTCCCAATGAGCGCTTTTCTAGGAAGGGAGAGCGCCTCTATTGCTGTTGAATTTTCTAACTTAACTGATCCGTACATGCCTGCCATTAAAGGATTTTTCGAGGAATTAGGAGTAGTAATTTCAATTTTAAAATTATGGCTTGCATCTGCTTTTACAGCAATGCTTGTCACTTTTCCTTTGAACGGTATGTTTTGATAAACATCTGCAAATACGGTCACATTTTGACCTTTTTTAAATTTCAAAACATCTCTTTCAGGTACAGAGATATTTAATTTTAAAGAAGAAATATCAGTTAACTCTAATATAGGTGTTCCCATACCGATGAAACTACCTAAATCAACCATTTTTTTTGTGACAATTCCAGCAAAAGGTGCTTTTATGGAGCTGTTTTGTAGTTGTCGTTTCATTTGCTTTACTTGTGCTTCGGCTGATCGAAGTGCAAGTTTTGTCTTTTCATATTGTACTCCGGTGATAATATTGTCTTTGAGTAAATTTGCATTTCTTGCATCATCATTTTTTTGGCTTTCAAGATTGATTAAAGCGTTTTCAAGTTGTAATTCAAGTAGTTCATCATCCAATTTGATTAAGAAGGAACCTTTTGAAAGTTTATCTCCTTCATTGAATCCAATTTTGATGACTTTACCTGCTGCATCACTTCCAATAGTGTTATGTCGTGTTGGTTCGAACGTGCCCAAGTAATGAAATCCTTGATCAAAGGTATGTTGCCTTGGAGAAGCAACTTCTACTAAAATAGGGGCTTCAACATCGTGAATGTAAAGTTTTTTAGCAACTTTTTCTTTGTTTGATTTTAATTTTATGACGCTGATTGAAATTAACAAGATCGCTATTCCAATAATTGTAATTACTCTTTTATTCATTTTAGTTGATTTTACCAGTTGTTTTTAATAAATCTAATTCTGCTTGTCTAAGTTGTACATAAGCCATAATCACATTGGTTTGTGCTTGGTACAGATCCGTTTCTGATTTCAGTAAATCGTTTGAGCTTAATACCCCTTGTTCAAATGATATTTTTGCTTGTTTATTTATTTTTTCAGCAAGAAGAAGTTGTTCTTGGGTTGTTTTAAGTGAGTTGAATTGAATCTCGATTTGTTTTTTATTGTTTTCAATCGCTAATTCGATTTGTTGTGCAGTATTTTTACGCTGACTAGCAAGTTTTTCTTGTTGGATACGATTCACTTTTAGTTTGTGATGTTTTTCCAATCCATCGAATAGCATCCAATCGACCTTAATTCCCATAAACATTCCTTCTATTCCGGTGCCAAAGTTGGAAGCTGGACGCATGTTGTAACTGTAATTGTAGGCAGTGTAAAATGAAAATGAAGGAAGGTAAGAAAGTTTGATTCCTGATTTCTCAGCTGTATTCAATTGTTGTTGTGATTCTATGAGTTTTAATTCTAAAAGATTCGATGGTTTATCAGTGGTGTTGATACTTTTTTCAACCACATTGTCCTTCGGAAGTTGTAAATCATAATTGATGTTTTTTCCAATGAGTATTTTTAAATAATTTACTGATTTTTCTTGATTGGACAGTAAACTTTGTTCTTGATTTTTTAAACTAAGTAGGGTGATTTTTAATTTATCTACTTCTGTTCCAACAATCATTTTTTGCTCGTAAAGCTTTGTTAAGTTGGAAATTGTTTTTTCCATATTTAGGATATTTACTCTTACAAACGAAAGTTGTTTCCAAAGTGCTTGTATGTTGAAGTAAGTCTGGATAACTTGGTATTTAATGTTTTGAGTTGTGATTCCTGCTTGAATTTCAGAAACTTCTTGTCCGATTTTTAGTGCCGTAACTCCATAGTTGACTTGAGGGTTATACAGTATTTGTGAAAGTTGGACTGTGTTGCTTAAATTCCAAGGAACACCAAATTGAACAGTTGTAAATGATCCCGGAGGTCCACCTGTAAACCCACTAGGAACAACCTGTCCAGGAATTATAGCGTTGTAACGATAATCAGCGTTGAAAGACACTTTTGGCAATAACGCACTTAGGTTTGCTTGAACTTGTTCAGCGTTTGATGAAGCATCCAAACGTGAAGCTCGAATTGTAAGATTTGCTGTATCAGCCATTTTTAAGCATGTTTCTAAGTCGAGTGTTTGGCTTTGCGCCGAGGTAACACCGATTAATAGAAAACTCAGAAAAAGTCTTTTTTTCATAGATTTGATATTTAATTAATTAAGTGTAAGAATCTTGATGGATTGAACACAATTTAAATGCATGTTTAAAATTCTTTAGAGTTAGGAAATAAGTAGTTGATTAACATGTCAATTACATATTGTTTGTGAAGAATTAAATGAGTTTTATAATTTGCATCATCAATGGAATGAATTGATTGAATCATCGGACGCGCTATAAAAGGGAAGTTTGTGTTTGACATTAGTAACAAGATAATATTTACAAGATTGATTTTACGCATTTCACCTTTCTCTTGGGCCTCTTTTACTTGTTCTTCAATTTGAGCATCTTTCATTGCATCAGAAAACCCCGCGCATTGAAAGAAGTGCGCATCTTGTTTGCTGAGTTCGTTGATTAAAAAGCTTGGGATTTCAGGATGATTCCCTAAAAAGTCGTATTCTTTTTCTATGAAAATTCTAATTTTACTTACCAAGGGTAGTTCGCTTTTGAAAACTTCAAATAAAGATTCTGCAAATTTTTCTATGACAGAAGCGATGACAATTTCGAAGAGATGACCTTTACTCTTGAAATAATAATTCACCAAAGCGACATTCATTCCTGCTTCTTTTGCGATCTCCCTAGAAGTACAGCCGTTGAAACCCTTAACAATAAAAACACGAGTAGCGGCTTCTTTTATTTTTAATTCTGTAGAAGTATCTTTTTCCATTTGAGTTTGATTAGAGCAAATTTAATTTAATTTTTAAACGCTTGTTTAATTTTTTATCTATTGTACCATTTTTTAACACTTGATTGAGTTATTTGTTCTTTTCTATTGTTTTTTTGCTTCAATCTTTCTTTTTAATAACTGATAATTATCAGTTTTTTAAATTTTCTTTCCGTTTAAATTCGTCCACTAATTTTTTCTTCAATGGCGTTTTTTTCTTTTTTCGGTACATCAGTTAAAACATCGAACACGTTGGCTGCTCTTAAAGGGGTTTGCTAGATTTTATAAGAGGGGGTTATTAGTCAATTTCAAAACGACAACTGGAATCTTGCCATCGTTTTAAAGCATAAGGAATTGTTGGTGAAGTGAAGGTCTTCTTTTTGTATTAGTTTCAATTGATAGTTTGGAATAACTATAATAATGAGCAGTATTTTTTGTCAGTATCTAGAATTCATTCAATTGACCATCAATGTGTGTCGTCTTTTTTTTTGAAAAAAATCTTTCTTAAAACTAAAATAGGTGTTTTACCTACATCTTACAGTTACAAAACACCACATTGAATCATACTCAAGCGTTCCCGTCTAAATTGACAAGACATGGTAGTGAATAAACTTTACTTTATTTCACATTTAGTTTTCGGACAACTCTTGCCTATTATACAATTCTTGCAGACAACAAAAATATTTTCAGTGAATTTATGGCTTACGCTTGATAAAACGCCATTGACTTCTATAACTGTCATCGCATCATACTCTTGTTTCGATACAACTTTAATTTCATTATTTATACCCAAACCAACCTTGACAACATATTGCAAAAACGAACTTGAATTATCTTTAACGGCTACCATTTTGCAACTGTTGCCAACGACAACCTCTGCTAAGGTTTTCTTAAATTGTATTTTTAATTCACCTTTATTGTTTGGAATTGGGTCTCCGTGTGGGTCAAATTCAGGGTAATCTAAAAATTTATCTAATTTGTCAACCAATTTTCTGGAATGAATATGCTCTAATTGTTCGGCTACTTCGTGAACTTCATCCCAGCTAAATTCTAACTTTTCATACAAAAAGGTTTCCCAAAGGCGATGTTTTCTAATAATATC
>CAMCQL010000157.1 GCA_945877005.1 Chryseobacterium gleum | reverse complement strand
GTAATATATCAAATTAACGTAAATTCAAAATTAGATTACAACACATCTTTTTTTATGAACATTGCAAGATTAACCTCTCTCCCTTTTCTTCATGCAGTATGGTCAGGTATTAGCTCTTATTTTATTTCTTTTTCATTTCTTTATCAAATAAAAAGATATTCAATGTGGTTACTAGCAATATTTATTCCAGCAACATTACATGGTTTATACTACGTATTTACTTGGTCATTAATTGGGCTTTTTATTTCTTATTTAGGTGTTGCCTTACTTATAATTTATCTAAAAAAAGCAAAAGACTTCCAATCAAAAATTACATTTTAATTAATAAAAAAGCAAGAAGTTAATTTTTATATCCTACCCAAATAGACTAGTCAATTATTTTATACTTCTAATCATAATGATCCTTTTTAAAACAACAATTTGAAAAATCATAATAAATATGATTATAGAAGAGAATTAATACTCGTGTCTATAATTACATGCCTGATGGTGGCTGTGGATATTCTATTCGTTGCATTCTAAGTATTCTTCTGATTTAAGAGATTACAACGTTAATGCCTTGTCTGGGCCCCAGCTAACTGGTTTTAAGGATTTGAATCAGACTATAAAAGAACCGGAAGGTGAACTTGCTCCTGATTTTCAGGAGGAAGAGTTTCAGGGAGAGGAAGAAAAGAATTGATAGGGTAAAAACTGCTTGATTTTAGTCATTTTCTTCAATCTTTTTAACAGTTCCACCCAATATGTTTTCATTTCGAATTTTAATTGCATATTGTCTAAATTGATTTGGAATCGATAGAAATTTGGAATCAAATTGATTTATGGAAAGATCGCTATTTTCATCGTCTTTAATCCATTCATTTATTTGAATATCAGTAAGATCGAAATCTGGAATATTTGTTACTGATTTCATTGTATATAACTTCCCGTTTTCGTACATATATACAAATAAATGGCTAGGGTGAATACCCCCAACACAATAATTTTCATTTACACACCAAGTTTCAAACTTACCGTCTTTGTTCAAATCTGTAATTTGAAAGTTAAGATTTTTGTTTTCAGAATCTTGAATGCAGACGCCAACTATTTTTTGCCAACTATATTCTTTTTCAAATTGATTATTATTATATTTCAAGATATAGTAATTTAAACTTATTTCAGGCGCTGTTTCATTTTCTTCCCCATATACGACCATTCTAACATCTTTTACTATTATTAATGCATAAGCAATGTCACCCTGCCACCAGATGTTGAATTCTGTTAATTCTGAATGAGAAGGCACATTAAAATTAAGATCTGAATTAATTTCTGGATATTTAAGAAATCTTTTTTTACAATTCTTAATCATGGATGTATAAAACTCAGAATCATAGTTAAATGAACAATCCTTAAAAAGTGTAAAATATTGTATTTGAGTATTAAAAAATACCTCTTGATTGTTTTTTAATTCTTCAAGTTTGTTTTTCAATGCTGATACTTCATTAGTTAGAGAATCTAATTGAGCGTTAAGATTTTTCGCTTGAAGAATTTGTAATTCCATCTCTGTTTTCTGTTGTTCGATAATTAATCTTTGTTTTTTGCTATTAAATCGCTCAGTAAATAAAGAATCACTAAAACTAATTTTTGAAGTGGTTAAAATATAATGCAAACTATCAATTCTAAAATCCAAAGCTTCAATTTGTTCTTTCTTTGATTGGGAAAAAGTTGAACCATAATTAAATATTGCCAACATTAATATAATTTTTTTCATATTTCTTTACGTTTTGCTTTTTAGACTTTTAATTCTGTCATAAAAATAGAACTAATTTCTTAAGGTCACTCGATAGGTACCATATAGGGGTTGTAATATAACGTCGTTTTATAATCCCCGTAAATTTTATTACCTTTTTTATCAATAATTCGAACCCCGACAGGATTCTAACATCTTCATTTAAACCCTTTACAAATATAGTTTTTATATTATATTTAGTATATTCGGGTACTGAATTGGGTACTAAAATATATAATATCTATAAAAATGGAAACAACTTTCTTTATTAAATCAGGAACTAACGGCAAGTCAGGAATAATTCACTTTAAATTTACTCAAGGGGCGGTAATAATTAAAATCAGTTCCGGGATTAAAATATTAAAAAGTGATTGGAGTTTAGGTAAACTCAAAAAGAATCCACGAACTATAGAAATTAAAAATTTGATGGATAATTATCAAACAAACATCAATCGATTCATCCAAGATTCAATTCTATATAAAAACAGGAATCCCAGCAGATCAGAATTATCTGATTATTGCCGTAATTTAATTAAGGGTTATCAATCTAATGAGTCGGATAGAAAAATTAGTGAATTAGTGCAAGTTTTTCTAAATGAAAACATTTCTACACAGATAATAAAACCTTCAACTTTAAAATATAAAAAATATCATCTTTCTCATTTTGTAAATTTTATTGGACAAAACAAGAGGCTTTCCGAATTGGATTTCAAACTAATTGAACAATATAAAAATCTAATTTTAAATGATCCGAATGAAAATTCCACTAAAAATAGTTACAGAAAGTCAATTCTATCATTCTTAAATTGGTTAAACAGAAAAGACTATACGGTTCAACGATTTGGTTCAAGATTTGAACAGTTTCCTGAAGTTCAGAAACAGGTTATTGCATTAACCGAAGAAGAAATAATCATTTTGGAAAATGCCCACAAAAGTGATCTGCTTTCCCCAAGTGAAATAAAGCAAATTGATATTTTTCTTTTTGGTTGTTACACCGCTTTGTCAATAAAGGACATTGGAATGGTCAAGAAGGAAATGATTATTAATGATATTTTAGAAATAAAAAGAGAAAAAACGGACAAGTTATTAAGTATTCCCTTAATCCCTGAGGCAATGGATTTATTAGAAAAATACGAGTGTAAATTGCCAATGATACATCTAAATAAAGGAAGCTCCGTATTAAAAAAGGCATTTGAAAAATTAGAAGTAAACAGGATGGTAAGGATTACTACCAAAATTGGGAGGAACAACTCTACTGATATTTTCAAACCACTCTATGAGGTTGTTTCTTGGCATAAGGCAAGAAAAACAGCAATTACTTTTGCTTTAAGTAAAGGAATCGACTCAGCCATTGTAATGATGTTATCAGGTCATTCGGATATACGGTCATTTTCTAAGTACATTGATCCAACCAAAATATTAAGTCAGCAAATTCAAAAAACAAGCAGAAAGTTAAAGAGTTAAGCGGCATTTCTATGTTGTCCCCCTAATCGATTTAAGAATATTTCTAATTCCGAAGCAGGAATTAAAGGTTTATTGCCAGAATAAACGACTTTTAAGGTTCCTCTTCTATATCTTCCCTTAATACTTATCTTTGTAAGACCCGTAATTTCAGAAACCTCAGCCAATGAGTAAAACAATTTTTTATTAGGGCTTTGAATTTCGTTTCTCAATTGAAAAAGCACCTCTTTAACAATCTGATTTTTCAATTCTTCCAATAAAGACTCTAATAAATTTTTCATATCATCTACATTTAAAGTACAAAGATAAAGTTGAAGATAAAGGGATGGGATTTTACGCAACCTTGCGTTATACCCCCCCTACTAAATCCCCTAATCATCCCTACCTTGGGGTCTTACGGTATGCCCCCACCCTACCCATAACTACCTTAAAATTGACCCATTGATCCCCTAAATAAAGTTTTTTAGAAAAAATGGTTTTAAAAATTTTGGCGAAAAAATCAATAAAATATGATCCCCCTCCTTAAACTTCGTCCAATAAATTAATGATGAGGTTAGGCACAATCTAACTTTCGTGATATTTATTAATATGCAAAATAGAATAAAAAAAAAAAATTCAATTGATAAGGCTCACTTTATATCATCAATGTTACCACCCGAATCTAATGCAACTGTTATAGAATATATTTTAGATTTGTCTCCCTTTGAAATGTCAAATTGGAATTCTAATAGCATTCACGAGTTGGAATATCAATTGTTCAACTTTATCCCCAAAAAATTTTATAAAAATCTTCATTTTTATGTCCGAAGCTTGGAGATTGAGGCTCTCACTGAGAACCAAGAAATATTTACTTTACGGTTCATCTTTGTTTTAAATTCAAATTCAAAAGATTCAGAAAATATCGGAATAACATTGAGAAACCACCTAATTAAATCTGAAATTGGGGGTAATTTTAATATGAGAATGAGTTTTTTGGACCAAATAGACCTTTTTATTCTGATAAATCCCATACAACTGTATTCGGATAAAACTTTTTTTCCTGAATGGTTGATGGAAATGATAATCGATCGACCATTAATGGTTTTACCGAAATCCTTCTTTGAAGGGGAGTTGTATAAAAATATAAACACTTCCTTTTATTAGGTTTTTCGCTGGAGTTTATATGATGTTAGAAAAAATGAAAAAAGAACAAGATCGTTGGATTTGTTTGTCCCTTAAAATAAACCTCCTTGTATTCGAGGTTAGGTTTAAGAATAAACAAAATCGATTCTATCGAGCTTTATCGTCAGGAGGGTATAAATTATTGGGTGTGACCAACTCTGAATGGTTTCGACAATCATTTGATCATGGATTTTATAGAAGTTCGATCATGGGAACATTTTTAGATTATCATTTCTTTTTTCGATTATCTGAATTTTCGAAATTTAACATAATAACTCGCCAGTTGTTGATCCGATGTAAGAAATTGGGGGCTTTCAATGTTAAAATTGATGACCTTAATTCAATAAATTATATTGATACAAAGTTGTTGTCCTCTCAACATGG
>CAMCQL010000156.1 GCA_945877005.1 Chryseobacterium gleum | reverse complement strand
TGAGCAAAACTTACTTTTCCAGGAAGATAAAATGCAATTCCTGCAACTATAAATGTATCAATCCATTGTGAAATAACAGTAGAGCCAGTAGCACGCAGCCAGATATACTTTCCATTGGATATTTTTTTGAATTTGTTAAACACAACACTGTCTAATAATTGAGAAGTAACAAAAGCGGTTATACTCCCTACAATGATCCACATACTTTGGCTAAAGACATTTTTATACGATGCATCATTGACTGGTGAAAAATCCAATGCAGGAATAAACATGCCAATGAATAATAAAACAAAAGCATACGTAATCAATCCCGCAGTCAAAAAAGTCAATCTACGAACTCCTTGTGGACCAAAATATTCATTGATTAAATCTGTAACAATGAACACAATTGGCCATGGAAGTATGCCCAAACTCAAAGTAAAGCCATAAACATCAATCAACTTCCCTCCTATCATTTCTGCAACCACTGCATTCGTGATGAAAATTCCTGCCAATATTAAATAGATGAATCCTTTTCTCGTGCCAATCATAACCTAACAATCAACTGATTATAAAATTAAAAAAGGGGCTCCAAAAAAGGAACCCCTTGTAAAAATTGTATATTATTAAAGAGACAAATTTAATTAAGCAAGAACACCTAATACCTCTGCCATCTTAATTCCAATTTGAGCTGGAGAATCCACAACGTGAATACCACATTCTTTCATGATACGTTTTTTTGCTTGCGCTGTATCATCGTGACCTCCAACAATTGCACCAGCATGTCCCATTGTTCTTCCTGCAGGAGCAGTTTCTCCAGCAATAAAACCAACAACCGGCTTAGTACCGTGTTCTTTGATCCAACGTGCAGCAATTGCCTCCAAGTTTCCTCCAATCTCACCAATCATAATGATTCCTTCAGTTTCAGGATCATTCATCAATAATTCTACGGCCTCTCTTGTCGTTGTACCAATAATTGGATCACCACCAATTCCAATAGCAGTTGTAATTCCTAATCCTGCTTTAGCTACTTGATCTGCAGCTTCATATGTTAAAGTTCCTGATTTAGAAACAATTCCGATTTTACCTTTTTTGAAAACAAAACCTGGCATAATACCAACCTTCGCTTCTCCAGCAGTAATAACCCCTGGACAGTTTGGACCAATTAATCTACAATCCATCCCATTCAAATATTCTTTTGCCTTCACCATGTCGTTCACTGGAATACCTTCAGTAATACAAACGATTACCTTAATTCCAGCATTCGCCGCTTCCATAATTGCATCTGCTGCAAAAGCTGGCGGTACAAAAATAATAGACACATCAGCTCCAGTAGTATCAACAGCATCTTTAACTGTATTAAATACAGGTCTATCTAAATGTGACAATCCCCCTTTTCCTGGAGTAACACCTCCAACAACATTTGTTCCGTACTCTATCATTTGAGAAGCGTGGAAAGTACCCTCACTTCCTGTAAAACCTTGAACGATTACTTTTGAATCTTTAGAAACTAATACACCCATTTTTTGGACTTTTTGGTAAAAAAATAATTTGGTTCAAATGTAGGATTTTAACCTTGAATAGACAAACTATTTTCAATCATTTATTCAAGCTTCATCAAACAATTATAGATTTTACAACTAATGATTCCTTAAAAATCATATAGACGAAATTTTAAAAATCTCAAAAACCAATTTAATTTTTTAGTCAAAAAATTAACTGCTTCATGTATTCACGCTTTAAAGAAGGTGCAAAGCAATCACGTGTATTTACTCAAACTATTTAAAATCAAAAAGTAAGAGATTAAAAAAGCAACTCAAAGATTGAAATTTTACTTTTTCAAGAAAAATGAATTGCATTTTTAAAAAATTATGGTAAATTTGCGCCCACAATCATCTAACCAATGATTTATGGCGAGGTAGCTCAGTTGGTTAGAGCGCAGGATTCATAACCCTGAGGCCGAGAGTTCAAATCTCTCTCTCGCTACACTATTAAGGTCGTTCTTTCTGAACGGCCTTTTTTTTTATCATGTATTTTACTGATCTATATCATTAATCATTTCTACAATTCTTCTGAACTTTGTTTCATGTAATTTTTTATACAAGACTAAAAATCAACTAAATTTTAAAGAAATGAAAAAAATATTAATACCTACTGACCTCTCTCACTGTGCTACAAATGCTATTCGATATGCGCTAAATTTTCAAAAAGATTATCCTTGTGAATTGGTGTTCTTATACGCCATGCGTCCTGCTATTGATCTTCCTGATACAACAATGAGTTATGTAGACCCCATTATTTATCGAGATGAGGAAGAACAGAGAACCTATGTGAATCAACAATTAGACAAACTTTTCAAAGAACTAGAAATCGATGCAAAAGAATTAAAGTTCGAAATACTTCTAAAAACAGGTTTCGCGGTCGACGAGATTAACTCTGCTGCAAAGAACACCAACAGTGATCTAATCATTATGGGTACAAAGGGAGCTTCAGGAATTTCAAAATTTCTGTTTGGATCTATTACTGCCTCTGTAATTCGTTCATCTAGCATTTCAGTTCTTGCAATTCCTGAAAATTACACCTATAAAAAAATTAATAAATTGATTTTTGCAACTGACTACGTTGGCATATCCTCCAAAAAGACACTCGTCCCATTGTTCAATCTTGCTTCTCACTTCAATGCAACTATTATGATGTTTCATGGAATTGAAACCAAAGAACCTATAGCCGCTTATATTGAAGAACTACAATCCTGGAAAATAGAGAAAAATTTACACAATGTAAAACATACAAATAGCATTGCTAATTGTGATGATATTGCTTCTGGTATCTTAGATTTCACAGAACAAAACAACGGAGATATTATTGCATTAATCCCTCACACGTATGGTTTTTTTACAGATTTATTACACCATAGCATAAGCAAACAAATTGCATTTGAAAGTAAAACACCACTCCTTGCATTACATTAATAAAAATCCGATATGAAAACTGAAAAAATTATCATCGCCAACTTAAAATGTAGTGGTTGCGCAACTACAATTACAAAAGAATTAAGCACGCTAAATGGAGTATCTAAAGTCAGTGTCGATCCTACGAATGATTCTGTTGAAGTTTCTTATGAAAACATCGACCGAAAACAAATAATCGATAAACTTCATCATTTGGGTTATCCTGAAGCTACTGAAGAAAATGGTTTATTACTGCAACTTAAAAGTTATGCAAGCTGTATGATTGGAAAAATTGAAAATTTAAAAAGATAAATTACAAATAATCAAAATCTGCTGATAAACTAAATACCCTGCCATAAAGTGTATAATAGTCAATCCCTAAAAATGATCTAATCGAATTAAACAATAACAATTAAAAACATTTATATCAATATTTTGATTATATTTAGTCTCCTCGTTGGAGACTTTTTTATTTTCTACTAAAAAGAATGCTTTATGAATTACGAAATTAATACTACAAAAAAATCTATTTGGAATTGCATTTTTCTCGTTCTAACATCTACCATTCACTTTGTTTCATTGTCTCAACTAGAAATACCAAATGAACAAAACCAAAAATACGTATCCCACAAAGGATATTCTGTTCACTACGATCAAAAACACCGACAAGCAAAATGGGTGGGATACCTTTTGACTGAATCAGAGACAATTAAAGTAGCAAAAAGAAGTAATAAATTCACACAAGACCCCTTGGTTCCTGAATCAGACAACGCAGTAGATTATAAAAAATCAGGTTTTGACAGAGGACATTTAGCTCCCGCAGCAGATATGGGCTTCAGCATAGAAACAATGAAAGAATCTTTTTATTACACAAATATGAGTCCCCAAAATCCAAGTTTCAACCGTGGAATCTGGAAAAAGCTAGAAGAAAAAACGAGAGAGTGGGCAAAAATTTACGATTCTATCTACATTAATGTTGGTCCCCTACTTAGCGATTCTTTACCAACTATAGGCCCCCATAAGGTTAGTGTTCCAAAATACTATTACAAAGTAATTTTAGACTACAGAAAAAATCATTCTCCAAAAGCAATAGGATTTATTTTTGAAAACATGAATTCATCTCTTAGTATCCAACATTTTGTAGTTCCGATCGATAAAATAGAGCAACTTACTCATCTCGACTTTTTTCATCAGCTTCCAGACGCAGTAGAGTCGAGCTTAGAAAAAGAAACCTGTCTCTCATGTTGGGAATGGTAAACTTATCGTAATTTTAAAAAAATATTAAGCGAATTACCATTCTTTAGTAAATTTCAAGTGCTATGAAAATTGCCATCGTTAACGGGCCCAACCTAAATTTAATTGGAACAAGGGAGCCTTCAATTTACGGAAATCAATCATTAAGCCCCTACCTTTCATCGCTAGCTAGTAACACCCCTTTAGAAATATCGATCTTTCACTCAAATATCGAAGGTGAAATAATTGATTATCTTCAAAATACAATTGTTGATGGATTCATCATTAACGCTGGGGGGTACTCACATACAAGTGTAGCTATAAGAGATTGTATTGCTTCAATACCTACTCCTGTAATAGAAGTTCATATTTCAAACATTACCTCTAGAGAGAGTTTTCGGCATGAATCGCTTCTATCCCCAGTTTGCGAAGGCTGTATATTCGGATTTGGTCTAGAAAGTTATCGATTAGCTCTTAATTATTTCGAAAACAAAACAGTTAAATAACAATAAGTTAACCATAACGAAATAAAATATTGTAAAAATAATTGATTAAAAACTTGCAGAAACAAAATAAACCCCTAAATTTGCACTCATGTTTAACGACATAAAGATTCCGTAGCTCAGCTGGTAGAGCAATACACTTTTAATGTATGGGTCCTGGGTTCGAATCCCAGCGGGATCACTG
>CAMCQL010000155.1 GCA_945877005.1 Chryseobacterium gleum | reverse complement strand
GATTTTAGCATTTTCTTTTTTTGGTATAAATTTATATGTAACATAAGATGCGCTACCAGGATCTATTTTGTTAGTATTATTAATAATTTGGCCTACTCTAAATACTTTTGAAACCCCTTTAGGTAAATCCGAAGTAGGGTAATTAAAATCTTTATTTAAATTAGTTTTGGATGTAATTAAATCAAAATATGGATCTGTAGCAGTAGTCTTACTTATTTTACTCATTGTTCCGAGGAACGTTCCATCATTGTTTCTAGCCCAACCATTAACATATTTAACTCTATCCCAATTCACTCCTAACCACCCATTAGACATTGACAAATCATCTGGACAACATACAGGATTAGTTACAGTTGCAGAACATGTAGTTGGATTTAGAACTTGAAGTTCAATCGAAGTAGTTTGGCTACAAAACTCAAGACCTTTTTTAACTGAACCTGTTAACTCAATTTTATAATTACCTGCTTGTGTAAACTTGTAAGAGTATAATTTATTTAATGAGGAATCAATTACTGTATTAGTTGACAAATCAATTACTTTCCATTTAAAATTTTTGTAGATGCCTCCTGTTAAACTATCACATACAGTTGCGGAAAAAGAATATTGATTAAAAATTCCAGGAGTAGTTTTATTTAAAAAAATTGTATTCTTTAGTGTGTCTCCGGTAGAAATTACAGTATACGGCTTAATTATTTTTATATCACAACCAGTAGCACATAATGAATTACAGGAATTTTTTTGAACTAAAGATTTTAATACACCATTAATTGTATCTAAATAAAAATACATCCTTTTTATTTGTCCTGGAGTAAACTTATTGACACAATTAACATTACCAGCATCAGTTTTATTATAATGCATATAGTTTGACAACATATCTGGCATATCAGATGTTAGTATATTTTCGTCCCATTGTTTGGAATCTAAATCTGTTTTACAAGAATTCTGTTGCTGATTAACTGGTTTTGAATTATTTACACAAGGTTCAATATTGAAAACTTCTTTTGTTGGAGGTGTATCACATACCTGATCACCATCTGTTAAACAATAATCATTAATACACCCACATCCATCAGAATACTGGTTAGGACTTACATTATTTGTGCATAAGCCGAAAGTATGAAATAACCCCAATGCATGTCCTACTTCATGAGTCAAGACAACCATATTTTTTTCAAAAACACTTGAATTTACATTTCCACCTGTCTGAAGATAATCATCCATAACATAAACACCATAACTTTGATTTGTAAAAAAAGTTGGCATATAGGCAAATGCTAATGTTGGATAAGAAATTTCTTCAGCTACATAAATATTTAAATATTTATTCCAAGGAAATCGTTTTTGATCTTGAACTACTTTCGCCCAACTTTCTATTTGTTTTGAATCATCTGGATTCAATTTACTATTTGGCACAGAATAATTCAATACAGTATTCTTCAAATCTACACGATTGATATCCGTTTGAGCAAGATTGAAATGAATTTTAATATTGTTATTTGAGAAATTTGAATTAAGCTTATCAACAACACTTTTTGCCAAAGTGTAATCAATATTTGAATTATTCATTTTATGAAAAACAACACAAATCTCATAATTCGCTGCACCTCGCTTTAAAAGAGTATTCAAAGAATTTGCTTTTGAAAATGCGACCCATTTCTCATTAATCAAATTTTGTTCTTTAACTTTTAATTGATCACTTTTTAGATATTTTAAATATA
Source organism: Chryseobacterium gleum (assembly GCA_945877005.1). GTDB lineage: Bacteria > Bacteroidota > Bacteroidia > Flavobacteriales_D > Crocinitomicaceae > CANHVK01. The sequence continues at coordinate 3,141 of CAMCQL010000155.1, read as the reverse complement.
ATTCATCAGAGTAACATCTTCTTTGGTGTAAATCAGCAACCTGAGTTTGAGCATAAATAAATGATTGTAAAAAAATTACAATCAAACAAATTGATTTTTTCATAAAAAAAGTTATATTTTTCTCGAAATTAGATAAAATAATTGATTTAAAAAAAAATATTTGGTGGTCGGTTAAACTGAAAATAAAATAAAATTACTTGAAAGTGAAATAAATCACTCCACCTTAATCGGATAATAACTCGCTCCTTGTCCCGACCATATCCCCAAAGCGCCACCATCAATCATGGATGGCGCTTCGGCGCTTGACAACCCAAAGGGATTACTTGAAATAGTTAACAACGACTCAATCTTTTTCCAATAATCGAATTGCTCTTGATTAATGGTGCAAAATTTTAATAATACTGAATCCCCTTTCTGAAAATAACGGTTCATTTCTTTATCTACCAATGGAGAATAGCCTTTCAACACCTCAAAACTGTTTTCTTTCCCATCAAAAAGAAAATCTGTAAACGTAGAAAGGTAGCAGGACATAAAATCTTGATCAATTCCAATGCGTTTCACATAGATTTTATAATAATTTTTTTGGAGCGATGGATCTAAAAAACGGATGAAAAAATACTTTTTAGCGGCATCAATGGGATTTGTTTTTACTTCTAATTGAGATAATGGAACAGGAGGAGTAATTGTTGTTTTGGAAGTATACACTTTTCCATGTAACTCAACTTTCAAATGGTACTCCTCTCCTACTTTCCCTTTAATTTCTGTTCCCTCGAAATAAAAAGGAGGAAATTGTTTAAAATTGGAACGCAAAGTCAGTACTTCGGTATCGCTCTTGGTGGCAATGGTTACTTTTCCAACACTGCCCAATAATTTCCACATCGCCATACTGTCAATTTTCTGAAAATAGGGACTTGTTTTTGTCAAATACACACGCGGATAGCGATCTTGTTCGATGTAACCTTCTACAACCAATTGTTGTTTAGGCGTGGCAGCTTCAATCGGTAAATCTTTCTTACAGCTAGTAAAAAAAAGCAGGAGAAAAACACCCAACAAACCGATATTTCGAAACTTTAAAAAATACATTTCCAAGAGATTGAAGGAATAAAAGTAAACAAAGAAACTTGTTTTGCAGTCGTTTGTATTTGATACTTTGAAATATCACCAGAAGTTTGGTAATACACGTAAAATGGATTTTGCTGTGCGTAAACATTGAATACTGAAAAATTGAAACTTGATTCAAATTTTTCGGTCTTTTTATTGGTATACGTAACAGAAATATCCGCTCTATGGTAAGCAGGCAAACGGTACGAGTTTTTTTCAGAATACGTATTGACAATGTTTCCATTAATAAAATACCGACTCAATGGAATCGTAATGGCGTTTCCTGTTTTGTAAACGAAAACGAATGTGCTGCTCCATTTGGATGAAATTTGATAACTCAATACGCAACTAATATCATTTCTTCGATCGTTTTTCGCCCAAAAAGTCCTGCCGTTTTCAATATCCGGAAAGGAACGAGTGGAGGCAGACAAGGTATACCCAATCCAACCAGTAAATTTGCCACTGCTTTTTCGAAGCAACCATTCAATACCATAACTCTCTCCCGTACCAAAGAAAAAGTTTTCGTCAAAATTTGATTGTAATTTAATCACACTTATCACTCCTTCTTTGTATTCGATTAAATGGTCCATTCGTTTATAATAAACCTCTGTACTTGCTTCAATCTGGTGTTTAAAAGTTCTGTAATATCCCAATGAATATTGCTCACCCGATTGTGGTTGAATGAATTGACTGCTTGGCACCCATACATCAGTGGGCAATGTGATGGATGATACTGGAACCAAATGAAGGTATTGGTAGTTTTTTGTTGCGCCAAATTTTAAGGAAGAAATAGTAGATAATTGATAATTCAACGATAAACGCGGTTCAGGATACATATAACTTTTTACCGTTTGATTCTTTGAAAACGATTCTGCGACGATTGCCTCAGTACTAGAAGCAAAATCATACCGCTGAAAAGGACCCAATTGCTGATAATTGGTCAGACGAATTCCAGCATCCATTCTAAATCGGTCGTTCGGTTGATAGGTCGCTGATAAATAACCCGTCAATTCCTGAGAATACAATTTTAAACGATTCGCAATTTGCACGGTGTTTTGAACACCAGAAGCACTGTAATTATTAGGTGAAATCTGATGAAACAATCCTTCAACACCGACTTTAATTTTTAATGCAGCATGTTTTTGATGGACAAAATTTATTTTGGAAACTAAATCGTTATTCAATGATTTCAATCCCATAGAATAACTGAAGACACTTAAATTAGAGCTGTTATCGTAAGAACTTATACCAACAGTAGATTCCAAAGAATTGAACGAGTTAAAATCATGCCGATAGGTCGATTGAAATAAAAGTGTCCCCCAATCAATAGCATTCTTGAATTCATTGGTAATGTTATCATCGTAAATAAAATTATCGTGTACTATAAAAGCTGAAAGCGTCAGTTTATTTTTAGTATTCCAACGATGGTAATATTTTGCTTGAAAATCATAAAAATAATAATTGGTATTGTACTTCGACTGATCACTTAAAAACAGTTTTTTAATGCCATCATAGTAGGTTCTTCTTCCAGATATCATTAAGGATGAAGTATCTTTTTTGAGCGGTTGCTGAACAGTAATTGAAGCAGACAGTAACCCCAAAGAAACCTCTGCTTTTCTAGTTCTCAAATTGGCCACTTGAGATGTAATATCTATTACCGATGAAACTCGCCCACCATATTCTGCAGGCATACCCCCTTTGTGGATTTCCATTTTTTGAATAGCACCAGAATTAAACACCGAAAAAAAGCCAAAGAGATGAGAAATATTGTAAATGGGCATACCGTCTAACAAAACTAAATTTTGATCGATACCCCCACCTCGTACAAAAATACCATTCCCGTCACCTGAAGATTGAATACCAGGCAATAATTGCATCACGCGAATTGGATCAGATTCACCCAATAGAGTCGGTAATTTTTCAATCTCTTTTTTAGTCAATGTTAATTTACCAACCTCAGTAGATGAATGGACAGTTGAACTTTGAACATTAACTTCCTCTAATTGCAACGTTTTCTTCTGTAATTTAACAATTAACTCA
>CAMCQL010000154.1 GCA_945877005.1 Chryseobacterium gleum | reverse complement strand
TCAAGGGATCAAAGGGTTTACTGAGTTCATTAATTTCTCTGAGCAAATGTCACCATTGGGCAATGCTTCTGCTGTAGCATGTGCAGATTATTGTGTATCAATGTTTTCTGATTTAACACGTTATGTGACGATGCAGAATCTTTTCCATGCTGGAGGATTTTCGAACACAGGTGTTACTCAACAAGTAATCGATAAATTCGGAGAGGAGTAAAGATTTCAGGATAAAATTTAGTCTTTAGCTACACATATAAAATTTTAATGCTCGTTTGTTTTAACAGACGGGCATTTTTTATGAATGTGTGGTTTATATTGAATTTTGGGATTCTTTGTTCTTTTGCTTGACCAAAAGAACCAAAAGTCAAGGCTGTGGTATTGCTGTTAAAGCGCGGTTCTCGGATTTATTGAAGATCATTGCTTCGAGCGCTTTATTTTGTTCGCTCCTGAAATGTTGATTTTGTAGGTGATCAGCTGCACAGCTACCTACAAAAGTCTAACGTTTCATTTCGTTCACAAAACCCAACAATTCCAAGGCCAAAAGGTATTTGTGAATAAAAATTGATGCTTTATGAATTGAAACAATTTTGTTAAAACTTAGTTTTATGTAGTTGTGAAATAAGCTTTGTTCTTTTGCTTGACCAAAAGAACCAAAAGTCAAGGCTGTGGAATTGCTGTTAAAGCGCGGTTCTCGGATTTATTAAAGATCATTGCTTCGAGCGCTTTATTTTGTTCGCTCCTGAAATGTTGATTTTGTAGGTGATCTGCTGTACAGCTACCTACAAAAGTCTAACCTTTCATTTCGTTCACAAAAGCCAACAATTCCAAGGCCAAAAGGATGATTTGGAATTGGGAGTTAGAATCTATGAATGACCGAAATTTAATATCGCGCCTTGAAATACGATTGCGTAAATTTTGAGGGAATGCAGCGCATTGCAAATTGACTGTTTGAGCTTCCGACTTCAGAGGAAGTGAGTTTCAATTTGTAGCGCGAAATGATCCGTAAAAATTAGCAATCTTATTTTAGCGCTAGCGTTTTTGGCTCCACCTTTTTTGGTAATGCAAAAAGGTGGAAATCTCTGTTCTTTTGCTTGACCAAAAGAACCAAAAGTCAAGGCTGTAGTATTGCTTTTAAAGCGGAGAAAAGCCACAAGCCATAGGCATTAATAGCTTTTGAAAAGGTCTTACTATTTTTCGATACTTTCTTTTGTTGAGTCTTGGGGTTGAGGTGTTAGTGTAACGGCTTTTGTTGTTGTTTTGGATGAGTTATTTTTCGGAGGGTAATTTTTGAAAATAGACGATAATAAATTGATCGTTTCTTGAGGGTAGGTAACGCTATTTTCTTTGAATAAATGATATGCTGCTGCTTTGTCATTGTGTGAGAGTAATTTATATAGTGGGTACAATTGGTTGATGTTTCCTGTTGATCTTAGGTAGCTGTATACTTCTTCATTCCATTCTTTTTGATTGCGTTGGATTAGGTATTTCCACCAATTTAATTGTGTTTCTTTGTTTGTTTGCAACGCAAATGGGAAGTTATTTTGAATGAATGCAATTTTCTCAAGCGGGTAGTTGGACGGTAATAGAGTAATGAATAGTAACCAATCGGCACTTGTAAATCCATTTGAGCTTTTACGAATTTTGTTGAGGTTAATTTTTCGTTGATCAAGTAGTTTTTTAAGTTGTATTATTCTTTTCAACTTTAGATTTGGATTGATAAATCTAAGTCTTGGTAGGTTATCAGTATTGTACCAGCTGGTTGTTGATACAATTTCAGTTTTTAATTCTTTGTTTCGAACTTCAACGGCGTCAGAAAATGAAATTAGTGATTGTTGTTCCCTTTTAGCGAGAAAATCATGGAAAAATTCAATCGTTTGTTCGATGCCTATTACTTTTTCTAATTGTTTAGCGAAAAAATAGCCTTTTATTTGGTAGCGATCGATGGTAAATGGTGAGTTCTTTTGCTCTTTACATGCGGGAAGTGAATTTGGTAGAAACGAAGGGTTTTGTTTGACTATTTTTTGATAGTAAAACTGATTGATAATTATTTTCTCCTGGATGTCAGCTGATTCTTTGTTGATGTTTAATTCAATAAGTTTGTTTTTCAGGTATTTTTCGATTCCCTCTCTGAATTTTAGTTCATTTTGACACGATGGTGTAAAAAGAGGATTTGGCCAACCATTGATCAATTCTTCAATGATAAAGTTGGTCGATTGATTTCGAGTGGAAAATCCGCTAGAATGAATAGAAATTAGATTTTTGAATCCTAATCGATTGTATGTGAATGAAGAAGGGAGGATCAATAATTGTAAATTTTTAAATGGGAATTTCCCGTAAATACCTTCAATATTTTTACGCCAGAATGAAAAATGTTTTAATTCTTTAATATAGTTTTTGTTGGTTGATTCATAGTAAATCGTTGTTTTGTTTGAGATTTTCGCTTTTTTAAATTTGCCAGCAATTAGCCCGAAAGATTGAACAGGAATCGAGTAATCGGATCGATATGTGTAGGTTATACTGTCAATTTTTTTAGGGGGTGTAGGTAAGTTTAATAATGGTACTAATTGGTTCGTGTTTTTGATAGTTGCTTCGATCTTTAAGGTTGAGTTTTCAAGGTCTTGACAAGGGAAAATGTTTCTGGTTAAACATTCATTTGGGATTGTATATAAATAGGGTTGTTTTAGGGATTGTTTGTACCAATGAAACGCAGGATTGTCCTCGTTGGTTTGGTAATAGATTACAATACTTTTTGCATCCGTCGGAATACTAATGCTTAGTGGCGCTCCTTTAGTACTGTCTTCAACACCGATGATATAGTCTGTATTTCGTTCTTTGTTTCTTTTAGTGATTACACTCACTTTTTGAATTTGTAGGTGCGCAATGTCTAATATTAATGTGTCGCTTGAGCATTTTCCTAGTTCGTATTTCGCAACACCATAGATGATTTTGTTTTCAAAATTAATGTCTAAGTCGAGGTGTAACTTTTGAAGATAGATTGCATTGAAATTGGCATAACTCGCATCTTCTCCCGTATTAACAACAAGAGGTACATTGTTTTTTTTGTCTTTTGTTTCATCTGAGCAAGAGAAAAAAAGAAGACTTAAACAAAATAAAAGTGCTATGTAATAATGATTCAATTATTTGTTAATTATTTAATTAAGTAACATTGCTTAAACTTATTGTTTATCTTTTATCAAGTGTTTGATTACCTCTGCTGCACCATATAAACCGAAAAGTCCAGGCATGTAACTGATCGTACCATAGAATGAGCGTTTATAATTTGTACCATCTGTTAACTTAAGGGATTCTTTGATTTGAATTTCGGAAGAGTAAACGGTTTTGATTCTTCTAAATCCAGTAATTCCTTTTCTTTTTAGACGCTTTTTAATGTGATGTGCTAATTTGCAATTGTTTGTTTTATCCAATGATTCAACTTTTACCTTTGAAGGGTCTAATTTCCCACCTGCACCCATGTGTGAGATGATTTTAATTTTTCTAGCCACGCATGCCACTATCCATTCTAACTTTGGAGTTACTGAATCGATACAATCCATTACATAGTCTGGTTGGTAGGTTGCTAATAATTCCCATACTCTTTCTGGAACTACAAATTCTTCAATTATGTTCAGTTTGATGGCTGGATTTATTTCTTTAATGCGTTCTGCAAGCACCACTGCTTTATTTCTATCGATGGTTGAAGTAAGTGCTGTTAATTGTCTGTTTTTATTTGTGATATCAAATGCATCTCCATCTATTAAAGTGATTGTCCCAACACCTGCACGTGCAATAAATTCACCAGCAAACGACCCAATGCCTCCCAATCCCACGATCAATACATGTGCGTTGCTTAGTTGTTCGATTTTGTCTTTTCCGATTAATAATTCTGTTCGTTCGAGCCAATGTCCCATTTTGTAAAAATTTTGTTAAAGTTTTCAAATATGATACGTTCTACTTCCTGCAAAGATACATTTTTTAAAAGAGCTATCGTCTCATATACGTCTTGGATTGTAAAGTTTGTAGCTGAGTCTGTCTCAAGAAATATTTTTTCAAGTGGGATTTCTTTGACGCATTCTTGTAATTTTAAGTCTTTTATAAGCGCCGTTCCAATGCTTAAATAGAGTCCTTCATTTAGCACACTCTCAATGAGATTTGTTTTTCTGAACCCATGAAAAATCCATGGAGTTCCTGTAGAGGTTTCTCGTTTAATTTGCTGTACTTCATTCCATGCTTTGACACAATGTAGTAGTACTGGTAAGTTGTATTTTTTTGCAAGATTTAATTGTGTTTTAAATGATTCAATTTGTTTATTGATAGGTGTTTGAAATGTTTTATCTAAACCAATTTCTCCTATCGCTAAGCAGTTTTTATGTGCAATGAAATCTTCGTTCAATTCATTCGTTTGGTGGCAATCTAAAAAACCATACGAATAAATGGAAGCAGGTAATTCGCCGTACCAATTTATGATTTCAAGCCCTGAATGAGTGAGCGAATGACAATGTGTATTTATTAACATTATTTGTATAATTTCAATTGGAAAGATATTAATTAAAATTTATTTCCTATTTTCACAGTTCAAATTTTAAAATAAAATGGATTCTAAAACAGATTTAATAGAAAGAATTGAAGCTCAAGGAACGATTTTTGGTCATCCTAAAGGTTTGTATTTGTTGTTTTTTACTGAAATGTGGGAACGTTTTAGTTACTACGGAATGCGTGGGATATTAATGTTATACATGACTAAATTATGGATGGAAAACGGTTTAAATATTCCTAGTGCAGACGCCTCATTAATTTACGGTTTTTTTACAGGATTTGTATATTTTACTCCACTTTTTGGAGGTTTAATTGCGGATAAGTTTTTAGGACAACGATTGGCGATTACGATTGGTGGAATCACAATGTTTGCA
>CAMCQL010000153.1 GCA_945877005.1 Chryseobacterium gleum | reverse complement strand
AAACGGCGCTTACACGATGTAAACCATTTGATTGGTCTACAATGTATGCGTTAATTCCGTTTGTTTTTAATTTTGAGATCAATTCATTGGCATTTTGCTCGGTTGAAAAACATCCAACTACTAAGTGTAGATTACCAGTATTTTTAGTGCTTGTATTCGATTTTACAGCAACCTTCTCGCTTTTTACAATTGGAGGTGTAACTTTTTTAACAGGCTGAATCAATTCCACTTTTGGCTTCGGAACATCAGTTACAATTGGCTTTGGTATTGAAGTAGTTACCGATTCTCTCACTTTTACCATTACAAAAGTTTCAGGATCCAATTCAAAGGAAACCACATTTACATCTGAAGGAAGGTGATTGATTGTAGTTAGAAATGAATCTTCCTCCTCCTTATACTTAAAATCAATTGGAAAAGGATTTTTTACATAATTAGAAGGTGACGCGTGATAAAACGGATTAAAATCTTGAGTTGCAATCATACCTGATTCCAATACATTTGTTTTCATTGGCAGCCAGTACGAATAAAAACAGATTGGAACCAAAGCAGCAGCAGCCACATACTTCCAAATTGTAGTTTTTCTGGAATTGGAATCCAATGGAATTATTGGTGCCAATTCTTCGTCTTCATGAGATTCAACTTCTTCCTCAATTACAGGTGCACCAATTCCTATGTCATTCGTTACATCAAAAACAAGGATAGGAGCTTCTTCTATTTGATTTGGAATTATTGCAATGTCTTCTTTTGGAATAAAATGTACTTTCACTAACCCAAACGAACTCATTAATAGATTACTAAATCGATCTTGTTCAAAACCAATGTTTCTTTCCGCGTCTAAAAATAAAAATCCTACACGATCAATCGTAATACGTTCACCATTTTCTAAATTGGAACGCCATAATTGAACAGTAGCTTGAATTTTTTGAAATGCTTCATTGTAATCCACTTGGGTTGCATGGGCGAAAGCAGCAGCCAATAAACCGTCGTTGTTCAATAGTTGTTTATTGAATAACAAGGATTTTCTTGGTGGTACCATGATTCCTTTGGAGGCATCAAATGTAGCAGAAGTCTTACCAGCAACAAAACCACCAAATGATGGTACAATCACACAATTGTGTTGCATCAATAAATCAGCTATTAAATCTTCAATCGACATACTGCAAATTTACAACAAACGAAGTTTATTTCTAACTATTTTTATACGAGACTTTTCGCAATAAGTTACATTCTTATTTTAATTGTTCCAATACTTTCTTAACATCGTCAGGAACATCAATGTTGGGCGTTTCAATATCGGTTTCTACAACATTAATCTTATATCCATAATACAACCATCTCAATTGCTCTAATGATTCCACTTGTTCTAATACCGTTGGTGTTAATTGGACTAACTCAAGCAATGTAGCGCTTCGAAAAGCATAAACTCCAATATGTCTAAGGTAAGGATATATCGTTAAAGCGTCTCCTTTAAAGTTAGCACTATTTGGAACTGCGCTTCTTGAAAAATATAAAGCATTTCTGGCATCATCGACAACAATTTTAATTCGATTTGGGTTTTCTAAATCCTCCAACGTAACTTGCTTGATGCCTAAAGTTGCAATTTTAACGGTTTCACTGACAAAAGCCTGAGCAAGTTGATCGATTTGACGGTAATCCACTAATGGTTCGTCCCCTTGAATATTAATCACAACATCTACATCCGTCATTTGTTGAATAATTTCTCCACAGCGGTCTGTACCCGTAGTATGTGATTCACTGGTAAGCATCACTTTTCCGCCAAAACGTAGTACCTCATCCACAATACGTTGGTCATCTGTAGCAACAATTACATCGGACAATAAACTGGATTTTTTCACCCCTTCGTACACACGTTGAATCATTGATTTTCCATTCAAATCAATCAACGGTTTTCCAGGGAAACGCGACGAAGCATACCTTGCTGGAATAATGCCTATTATTTTCATTCTTTACAGATTTTCTAATTCAAAATTACAAAGACCTTTGCAAAACCCCTAACTCATCGTTGAATCAAAAATTTAACATCTCCATTTACAACAGCAAACTCGAGAGTTAAATTTTTAATCCGCCTCGATTTATAACTTTTGCAACGGTAATATACTTACTCTAACGCATATAGTAAAAACATATAGCACTTCACATAAAAAAACCGTCAACTTTTCAGCTGACGGTCATCTATAAATCATTTATAATAACTTATAATCCCAAAAGAACTGCTAACGGATCTTTACCTCCGAAGATAATTCTTTCTGGATTCTCTAACATCTCTTTCACTTTTACTAAGAATCCAACAGATTCCTTCCCATCGATGATTCTATGATCGTATGAAAGCGCAACGTACATAATTGGACGTATTTCCACCTTACCATTAATCGCCACTGGACGCTCCACAATATTGTGCATGCCTAAAATCGCTGATTGTGGTGGGTTGATAATTGGAGTAGACAACATCGATCCAAATACACCACCATTTGTGATTGTAAATGTACCACCAGTCATATCGTCTGGAGTAATTTTACCATCGCGTGCTTTAATTGCTAAACGTTTGATTTCTTTTTCAATTTCAGCCAACGTCATTTGCTCTGCATTGCGAACTACCGGTACCATCAATCCTTTAGGAGATGAAACTGCAATACCTACATCTGCATATTTATGGTAAATCACTTCATTGCCGTCAATCTGCCCATTTACTGATGGAAATATATTCAATGCCTCCGTTACAGCTTTCGTAAAGAACGACATAAAACCAAGGTTTACTTCATGAAACTTCGCGAAACTATCTTTGTATTTTGCACGCAAATCCATGATAGGTTTCATATCTACTTCGTTGAATGTAGTCAACATCGCCGTTTCGTTTTTTACAGAAACCAATCGTTCTGCTATTTTACGACGTAACATGGACATTTTTTCACGCGATTGCTCACGTGTACCACCCCAACCTTGAATTGCATCAGCACTTATTCCAGCAGACATTGCAGCGATGACATCTTGTTTAGTAATGCGACCGTCTTTTCCAGAAGCAGCTACTTTATTTGCAGGAACATTGTTTTCTGCCATAATTTTAGCAGCAGCAATTGAAGGAGTCCCACTTGCATACGAAGTTTTTTCGTTTACGGGATTCGGTGATGGCGCTACTGTTTTTTGTTCTACCGCTTTTGGAACTTCAACAACTGGTGTTTCTACTTTCACAGTTGGAGCAACAGAACCTTCAGGTCGAGCAGCAGAAGTATCAATTAAACATACTACTTGTCCTACTTTAACAACGTCACCCTCGGCTGCTTTTAATGTTATAATTCCACTTTGTTCTGCTGGTAATTCCAACGTTGCTTTATCGGAATCAACTTCAGCGATGGCTTGATCTTTCTCTACATAATCTCCATCTGAAACCAGCCAAGTTGCAACTTCTACTTCCGAAATTGATTCCCCTGGACTTGGAACTTTCATTTCTAATACTGACATGCTATATCGTGTTTATAGTGTTATTATTTTGCGTTAATCGTTGCATATTGAAAAAGATCTGCGTGTAATTTTTGCAGACGTTTTTTATGTAACGATGAAGATCCTTCCGCTGCTGCTGCAGATGCTTGACGTGTAATTCCAATTAAAGGCAAATGTCTTAATTTCATAGCAATGTACCTCCAGGCACCCATGTTTTCAGGTTCTTCTTGCGTCCAAATAAGATTTTTTGCAAACGGATAGCTTGCTACTAATTCATCAAATTGAGTTTGAGGGAACGGATACAATTGCTCGACACGAATGAACGCCATGTTTTCAGTACCGAGTTCAGCTGCTTTTTCTGAAATTTCGTAATAAAATTTACCTGTACAAAAAACCAAGGTATCTACTTGGTTTCTGTTTGCATTTTTATCGTCAATAATCTCTTGGAACGAACCAGTTGCCATTTCATCTAATGTAGAAACTGCGCTTGGGTACCTCAATAACATTTTAGGTGAAAAAACAACCAATGGTTTTCTAAAATCTCTTTTTACTTGTCGACGTAACAAATGAAAATGATTGGCTGGTGTTGAAGTGTTTACCACTTGGATATTTTCATCGGCTGCTTGCTGTAAAAAACGTTCCATTCTTCCTGAAGAGTGTTCTGCTCCTTGGCCTTCGTATCCGTGTGGTAACAACATAACTAACCCTGACTGGGTAGACCATTTGTCTTCACCAGCTGTAATGAATTGATCAATCATAATTTGCGCTCCATTGAAGAAATCACCAAATTGCGCTTCCCAAATTGTTAACCCTTGAGGTGTCGCTAATGAGTAACCATATTCGTAACCAAGAACTCCATACTCAGACAATAAAGAATTATAAACACTAAATTCAGCTTGTTTCTCAGCCAATAAATTCAATGTGATTACTTCTTCTTCTGTATCTTCTGTTTTTACAACCGCATGTCTGTGTGAGAATGTACCACGCTCCACATCTTGACCAGATAAACGAACAGGGTGACCTTCCACCAATAAGGAAGCATATGCTAACATTTCGGCAGTACCCCAATCCAATTTATCTTCTTTCACTGCATTCAAACGGTCTTCAAATATTTTAGAAATTTTTCTGAAATATTTTTTACCCTCCGGCAATGTTGCTAATTTATGTCCTAATTGTTGTAATTGATTTTTATCAACACCTGTTGGAATTGATTTTTCAAAATCAGCAAGATTTCCATGTCTGTAACCTTCCCACGTTGTTTTCAAAAAATCCCATACAATCGCTTTGTCGTTTTTCTTGGAAGCTGCATGTTGCTCCTCTAAATACGTAGTGTAATTCTCTTCAATTTCAACGGCTTTTTCCTTCGTAATGACACCTTCAGATAATAGTTGTTTTAAATAAATATCTTTCGGATTCGGATGTTTTGCGATGATATTGTATAAATGAGGTTGCGTGAATTTTGGTTC
>CAMCQL010000152.1 GCA_945877005.1 Chryseobacterium gleum | reverse complement strand
GGAATTATCGACTTCTTAAATCAGATAGATTTTGAAAAGAGCAATGTTCTACTGCAAACTGTTGGGATTTTTGTATTGCTTATTTCGGCTACAGCAATGTTGGCTTCTTTGAAACAAAGTATAAACGAATTCTATGATATTGTAAGGGTGATAAAAGATAAAAAGAAAAAGATTTTAGCGAATTTACTAGATAAATTGCTACATATTGGTTTATTGATGTTTTTTGGTTTGGTCATAGTGGTAGTGTATTTTTCTGAAACATTTATGATTTCTTTCGGGGATAGGTTGTTTAGTGGTGTTGAGTTTGTTCATCATTTTGCAACTTTTTGTATACAAAATTTAGCGCCATTACTGACTAATTTTATTATTTTTTATTTTATTTTTAGGTTTTTACACGATGCAATTGTTCCTCGAAAAATTGCGATGGGAGGAGCTTTGGTAACGACGGTTTTACTTTATTTAGGTCAATTGTTGATAAAGTATTATTTACTCCATTATTTTTTCGCGAAGGATGCAGGAATAGCTGGAACGCTTTTAATTTTGCTTACTTGGGTGTATTATACCTCTCAAATTATATTTTTCGGTGCTAAATTTACAATGTTGTATGCGAAAATGGTAGGATGTCCGCTTCAAGTAAAAGCTTAATTCATTAATGGGATGAAACATACAATCAAAATTTTATATTTGTAAAACGTCTACTTTAAATTACATTATGCAGGAGATTTTAACTAAAAAGAAAATAGATCAGAAGTTGGTTCGATTGGCCCATCAGGTATTGGAAGATGCTGCTGATATTTCTGAAATTCATGTTGTTGGTATTTCTGGTAATGGGATGCAAATAGCACTAAAGATTCAAGATGAATTAAAACAGAATTCTGATAAGGATGTTTTTTTGCACGAGATTCTTTTGAACAAAGAAAATCCACTTTCGACTCCAATTGTATTGAAATCAACGGTAGAATTTTCGAATGCCTACATAGTATTGGTGGATGATGTGTTAAATTCTGGTTTAACGATGCAATATGCATTGATGAAATTATTAGAACAACCTGTTAAAGCTGTTAAAACAGTAGCTTTGGTGGATCGAGAACACCGTTGTTATCCTATAAAATGTGATTTTGTTGGAATGACTTTGTCAACTACCTTACAAGAAAGAGTAGAGGTAGAATTTGGAACGGATAACTATTTTGCTTATTTGGTGTAAAATGAGAACAACTGAATCTTCGAGTCTTTACGATTCATTGGAAAATATGTCAACATCTGAATTGTTGGTAAATATCAATAATGAGGATAAAAAAGTTGCTTTTGCAGTAGAAAAAGTGATCCCTTCAATTCAACGTTTTGTGGATGCCGCTTTTGAAAGAATGCAGCAAGGAGGGAGGTTGTTTTATGTGGGTGCAGGAACTAGCGGGCGCTTGGGTGTAGTGGATGCGAGTGAGTGCCCACCCACTTTTGGCGTTTCTCAGGACTTAGTAAATGGAATTATTGCTGGCGGTGATAGCGCAATTCGAAAAGCGGTTGAATTTGCTGAAGACGATTGTGAACAATGTTGGAAAGATTTAGAAGAATATTGTGTGACTCAGTTAGATGTTTTAGTCGGGATTGCAGCTTCAGGATCAACTCCTTATGTGTTAGGCGGTATAGAGAAAGCCAATCAACAAGGATTACTTACTGCTGGAATATCTTGCAATGCTGACAGTCAATTAAGTCAAATAGCTCAGTATGAGATTACTCCTGTAGTTGGTCCTGAATTCGTAACAGGCAGTACAAGAATGAAATCAGGAACTGCTCAAAAATTGGTGTTAAATATGATTTCCACTTCACTAATGATCAAATTAGGTCGAGTAGAAGGAAATCGGATGGTGGACATGCAATTGAGCAACGATAAATTAGTAGATCGTGGAACAATGATGGTGAAAGAGCGTTTAGGGATCGATTATGAACAAGCAAAAGGACTTCTGTTAGAACATGGAAGTGTTCGCGCCGCTGTTCAATCTGTAAATCAGTCGAAATAATGAGAGTTGATATATTAACCATATTGCCTGAGTTGCTTGAGGGACCTTTTTCTGCTTCAATTATGAAAAGAGCGCAAGAGAAAGGGCTGGCAGAAATTGTCTTACACAACATTCGTGAATATGCTACAAATAAACATAAAAGTGTAGATGATTATCAATACGGCGGTGGGGCAGGAATGGTGATGTCGCCAGAACCTATTGCTTTGTTGATGGATAAATTGAAGTCGGAAAGAACCTACGATGAGATTATTTACATGACTCCAGATGGAGTTGTTTTAGATCAAAAGATTTCAAACCAGTTATCACTTGGTAAAACGATCATGATCCTTTGTGGTCATTACAAAGGAGTGGATGAGCGAATTCGACAATTGTACATTACGAAAGAAATTTCAATTGGTTCGTATGTACTTTCTGGGGGTGAGTTAGCAGCTGCTGTATTGGTGGACAGTGTGATTCGTTTATTACCAGGCGTGTTGAACGATGAAACATCGGCTTTAACTGATAGTTTTCAAGATAATTTGTTATCGCCTCCTGTGTATACGCGCCCGCCAGAGTTTCGCGGATTGAAAGTTCCTGATGTATTAATGTCCGGAAATTTTGAACACATCGAACACTACAGAGAATCTCAAGCATTGCAACGAACAAAAGAGCGAAGACCTGATTTATTAGACAATTATGGAGAAAGAAATGATTGATAAAGCCATTGATTCTGCAATTGAGGCTTTTAAGAATGGTGGGGTAGTTATTTATCCTACAGATACAATTTGGGGAATTGGATGTGATGCCACCAACGAAATGGCATGCGTCAGAATTAATGAAATAAAAAATCGTCCAGCAACAAAAAGTTTTATTGTGTTGGTGGATAGTGTGCAAATGTTAGAACGATTTGTGCCAGAAATTCCGGAAGTGTGTTATCAATTAATTGATTCTGCAGTACGTCCATTAACGATCATTTATGCAAATCCGAAAGGGTTAGCAAATAGCTTACTAGCAGAAGATGGTTCAGTTGGAATCCGTGTTACCAATGATCCGATTTGTAAAAAAATGATTCGTTCACTTCGAAAACCCATCGTTTCTTCTTCAGTAAATTTATCAGGAGAAGCGAGTGCAACTGTGTTTTCAGATATCTCTAATCAACTCAAAACGAAAGTAGATTATGTATTTCCTGATACAGGCTTGTCAAGCAAAACACCCTCTCAAATAATAAAAATAGGATTGAATTCTTCGGTTCAAATCATTCGAAATTAAAATTCGATAAAAAATAAAATATTTAGGCATGTCAGTACATAAAAACATTAAAAAAGTTACCACGCACGTTTTACAAGAAATGAAGAATCGTGGCGAGAAAATCTCGATGTTGACGGGGTACGATTTTTCGATGGCTAAAATTATCGATGCTTCTGGGATTGATATCATTTTAGTGGGGGATTCAGCTTCAAACGTTATGGCTGGACATGAAACCACATTGCCAATAACCTTAGATCAAATGATTTACCATGCTTCCTCAGTTGTGCGCGCTGTTGAACGAGCGCTGGTGGTGGTGGATATGCCATTTGGTTCCTACCAAGGGAATTCAAAAGAAGCCTTGTCGAATGCCATTAAAATCATGAAAGAAACAGGTGGACATGCTGTGAAAATGGAAGGTGGTGAGGAAATCATAGATTCCATAAAACGAATTCTAACGGCTGGGATTCCAGTGATGGGACACTTAGGCTTGACTCCACAATCCATTTATAAGTTCGGAACCTATGTTGTTCGCGCAAAAGAAGAGGAAGAAGCAAACCGATTGATTCACGATGCCAAATTACTAGAAGAAGCAGGTTGTTTTGCGATTGTATTAGAAAAAATTCCTGCAAAGTTAGCGGAAGAAGTTGCAAAAGCTGTCCGAATTCCAATCATTGGTATTGGAGCAGGAAGTGGTGTTGACGGACAAGTCTTAGTAGTGCACGATATGTTAGGAATCAACAATGAATTTAGTCCAAGATTTTTACGGAAATACAATAATTTGTACGAACAAATGTTTCAATCCTTTCAGCAATACATTTCTGATGTTAAAACTGGAGACTTTCCAAATTCGAATGAACAATATTAATCGTAAAAATCTATCCATTCATTTCGTTTTTAAAGTTTTAATTAATTCAATAGTAGCGTGATACAGGGACGAATTACAAACGAAATCATTGATGTTCTTTACGAGGACAATCATGTAATCGTAGTCAATAAAAAACCATCTGACATCGTTCAAGGAGATAAGACCGGAGATGAAACGCTTCCTGATAAAATCAAAGAATATTTAAAAATTAAATACGATAAGCCAGGCAACGTATTCTGTGGAGTTGTACATCGCTTAGATCGACCAACGAGTGGCGCCGTTGTATTTGCTAAAACAAGCAAAGCATTAAGTAGATTGAATGAGCAATTTAGATCGAAAGACACCCAAAAAGTTTACTGGGCGGTAGTTGAAAACCTGCCTAAAAAACCTTCGTTGAGATTGGAAAATTATTTATGGAAAAACGAAAAGCAGAATAAATCATACATCCATTCATCTGATGAAAAAGGTGCTAAAAAAGCGGTTTTGACTTATCAAACTATTTTAAAATCGGATAATTACACATTGTTGGAGGTAGAGTTAGAAACAGGTAGGCATCACCAAATTCGCGTTCAATTATCTCATATTGGTTCAATAATAAAAGGGGATGTTAAATATGGTGCAAGGCGCTCCAATCCAGATGCATCAATTCATTTACACGCAAGAAAACTCAGTTTCATTCATCCGACAACGAAAGAATTAATTAGTGTAGTAGCACCGGTTCCAAACGATGCGCTGTGGAGTTGGTTTCAATCTGAAATGAGTCAATAACTGAAATAAAACATTAAATGTTATTTTAGAAAGCTGCATTGCAACTTTTGTTAATATTAATTTTTTAATCTGTTAATAATTCGATTGTTTTTTAA
>CAMCQL010000151.1 GCA_945877005.1 Chryseobacterium gleum | reverse complement strand
GCTTCGATGCCGTTTATGTTTAATTTTTCAGTCACTGAATCTGCTTTGAATGTGGAAGAGGTAAAAACCAACACCTGTTGCATGTTTTCTTTCTGAATCAAAAAACGCAACAATGGACCTTTCTTCTCTTCTGAAATTAAATAACCTGTTTGAACAATTGTATCAATTGTATCTTTTTCAGCATCAATTTTAATCACTACCGGCTCATGTAATACCAACTGGGTAATATTCTCAACATCTTCACTTAAAGTAGCTGAAAACAAAACATTTTGACGTTTCTTCGGGCACAATGAGATGATTTTATTGACCTCTTCTTGAAATCCTAAATTCAACATTTTATCTGCTTCATCTAAGACCAAAGTTTCAACTTCACCTAATGAAATCGCTTTAGATGCTACCAACTCTATCAATCGTCCTGGAGTAGCAATTAACAACTGAACTCCTTGCAATTTAATCATTTGGGGATTGATCGAAACCCCTCCATAAACTGCCATCGATTTGACAGACGCACTTAAACCTTCACTAAATAAATCAACGACCTCACCTACCTGAACTGCGAGCTCACGAGTTGGCACCAAAACCAATGCCTTAATGTGTCTGTTTTTAGCGGGCTTTGCGCCTTCCAAATGATGCAATATCGGCAGCACATAACTTGCTGTTTTTCCTGAACCTGTTTTGGCGATACCAAGTACATCTTGCTTTTTTAAAATAGCCGGAATCGCTTGCTCCTGAATTGGATAAATCGATTCATAACGTTGTTTTTCAATGTTTTTGAGAAGCACGGGGGAAAGACCCAAGGAAGAAAAAGGCATTTTTTTTATTTTTGTAAAGGTAGTCATAAATGTAGCACCTATAAAATCAGTATACATGAAAAAAAGAATTCTCATGGTCTGATTCAATAATAGCTAACTATTAAAGTATCTTAAACAAAATTTGACGGAAATAATGTAACCAACAAACTTATTGAACAGAATGATATTACTACGAGCAAAGAAATTATTAAGAGAGACCTAACTTAACTCCCACCGGACAATGGTCTGAGCCATGTATTTCATTGAAAATAAAAGCATCTTCTATTTTTTCCAAGAAACGTTCCGAAGCTAAAAAATAATCAATCCTCCAGCCAACATTTCGTTCGCGTGCTCCGCCTCGATAACTCCACCATGTATACTTAACTTGCTCTGGATATTTAAACCTAAATGTATCCATCAATCCATCAGAATGATAATTATTCATACCGTCAATCTCTTCTTGCATGAAACCAGCAGCTTTGTTATAATTTTCTTTTGGTCGAGCCAAATCGATTGCTTTATGGGCAACGTTTAAATCGCCACACACTAAAACATGTTTTGAAACTTCTAATTTTTTCAAATAGGCTAAAAAAGCACGGTCCCATTCTTGGCGATAATCTAAACGTGCCAATTCTCCTCCTGAATTTGGAACATATACATTTACAAGAAAAAATTCTTCGAACTCCAAACACGTTACTCTTCCTTCTGTATCGTGCTCTTCCTCTCCAATCCCATAGGCTACAGAAATAGGGGTTTTCTTAGTTAAAATTGCTGTTCCTGAATACCCTTTTTTATTCGCTTCATTTGCATATACCTCGTATCCAAATAAACTTCTAACAGTTTCTCTTACTTGTTCAACCGTTGCTTTAGTTTCTTGCAAGCACAAAATATCAGGATTGATTGTTTCTATATCAGAAAAAAAATTCTTTTGTGCAATTGCTCGAATTCCATTGACATTGAAGGAGATAATTTTCATAAAAAGAAGTATTTTAAAACAAAATTAAAATGATTTTACAATCCAACTCCCTTATCGACAAAAATAAATTGGTAACCAAAGAAATAATTAACCACATTCAAGAATTGTTAGTAGGTCTATCAATCAAATTTCAAACATTTATCTAATTTTAAGGGCATGCAAACTATCGATACACAAACGTTACACGATTTAGAATTTACAACAATACAAAATTGGTTGGCTGAATTCGCCATTGGTCCAACTGCAAAAAATCGTTTGGAACAATTATCTCCGATTCAAGAGCTCCATTTAATTCGACCAACACTTGGGAAATTAAAAGAATTTCATACCATTCGCGCAAGTGGTGAATCATTCCCTAGCCTACTTTTTGAAGAACTTACAAAAGAGCTGACCTTATTACCGATTAAGGATGCAGTTTTATCACAAGAAGGTTTTGTTCGAATCTACAGAGCATCTGAAGCAACCAATGCCATTCTCTATTTTTTTGATAAACGAAAAGAGGAATACCCCTTACTTTGCGACTTAACGAATGAAACCTATTATACAAAAGAAATTACCGATGCCATTGAACGAGTTTTTGACCGAAAAGGAGCAATTAAAGATGATGCTTCCCCTGAATTATACATGATTCGTCAAAAAATCCATCAGGTAAGAAATCAAATCAATAAAAACTTTGAGAAAGAACTCCGAAAACTCTTGAAAGAAGGAATTCTTGGCGACACCAAAGAAACTTTTGTAAATGACCGTAGAGTACTTACTGTTCAATCAACCTATAAGCGGAAAATTTCTGGTTCAGTTGTAGGTTCTTCTAAAACAGGAAGCCTAACTTTTATTGAGCCTGAAATTAACATTCCACTCAACAATGAATTAGAATTATTAATTGACGATGAGCGTAAAGAGATCTTCAAAATTCTAAAAGTATTAACCGCTGATATCGCTCATCATTTTCAGTTAATCAAGGCATACAATGAATTGTTAATTGAACTGGATTTCATCAATTCAAAAACAAAACTTGCCTTAGAATTGAATGCCGATCTACCAGGAATTTCGGAAGAACCGAAAATTGAGTTAATTGATGCTATACATCCCATTTTATGGAAGAACAATAAACTTCAAGGAAAAAAGACGCTCCCTCAAAGTATCTTTATGGATAAGTTTTCCCGTATGTTGGTGATTTCAGGGCCGAATGCTGGTGGAAAAAGTATCACCTTAAAAACAATAGGCTTAATGCAGTTAATGTTGCAAGCGGGTCTTTTAGTCCCAATACATCCGAACAGTAATATGAGTTTGTTCAGTACGATTCTAACGGATATTGGAGATAATCAATCAATTGAGAATGAACTAAGCACTTATTCCTATCGATTAAAGCGAATGAATCATTTTTTACAAGTCGCAAACAAAAAAACATTATTGTTACTCGATGAATTTGGAACCGGTTCTGACCCTGACCTTGGAGGTGCACTTGCTGAAGTTTTTTTCGAACATCTTTACAATAAAAAATGTTTCGGTGTGATTACAACACATTACGCAAGTATAAAATTAAAAGCTGACAGATTAAAAAACGCCATAAATGGATGCATGTTATTTAACACGGAAACACTTGCTCCGCTATACAAATTCTCTATTGGACAACCTGGTAGTTCTTTTACGTTTGAAGTAGCCCAAATTAATGGGATTCCTTTAGAATTAATTGAAGAAGCTAAATCAAAAGTAAATGAGCATAAAGTAAATATGGATAAATTGCTCAGCGAACTACAACGAGAAAAAACGTACCTAGAACGCTTGAACAATGAACACATTGAAGCTCAAAAGATTGCTCAAGATTCAAAACAACATTTTGATGAACTTCAAAAGAAATACGAAACCAAAATAAAAGTATTGAATGAGACTACACAAGTCAATAACACTTTCATTGTCTACGGCAAAAAATTAAAACAATACATTGACAGATTCATTACACGTAGTAAGAAGAAAGATATCAACCAACCCTTACTGGAAGATATCAAAAAATATATTTCTGTTGAAAAAAATAAAATAGAAGAAAGTAACCGAACAGAAGAACTCAAAACGAACGCCAAAATAAGCGCAAAACCACAACCAAAAAAACCACGTGTCAACGAACCTAAAAAAGACCCTTATTTACGCGATAAAATTACAGTCGGCTCAACAGTTAAACTCATTGAAACGAAACAAACTGGAACAATTGAAGCAATCAATGGCACACAATGTATTGTGGTATTTGGTTTTTTAAAAATGAAAGTTGAAAAGGAAAAACTAATGTGGATTAAATAAAAAAAGGGTTCAACTACAAAAAGATGAATTGCAAATTAAATTTTTATAACGGATAATTCTTCGTAATTTCAGCGCTAAATTTTAAAAAAATAAACTATGACAATTGAAACAAACATGGTTGTTTCCTTGAATTACAAGCTTACCAATCACAACACAGGAGAACAAATTGAAGAAACAACCTCTGAAAACCCTATGGTATTCTTATACGGTGTTCAATCAATCATTCCTGAATTCGAAGAAAATATCGCTGGTAAAAAAGTAGGTGATGCTTTTAAATTTTGGATCGCAAGCGATAATGCATACGGCCAACCATCTGAAGAACAAATCGTAATGATTCCTTTAAACGTTTTTCAATTAGAAGATGGTAAAATTAACGAAGAAGAAATTTTCGTTGGATCAGTTGTTCCAATGTCAGATAATGAAGGAAATAAATTAGTTGGACAAATACTTGATATCACTGAAGAATTTGTAAAAATGGATTTTAATCATCCTTTAGCTGGAAAAGACATACACTTTGAAGGAGTTATATTAGAAGTTCGTCCTGCTAGTGAAGAAGAATTAGCTCATGGACACGTTCACGGTGAACATGGTCACCAACATTAAATAAAGTACTTATACTTTTTTACGATCAATATTATTACTAAGTTATGAAAAGTATTACTGTTCAAGAATTAAAACAATTAATGGACTCTAACGAAGAGTTTCAATTAATTGATGTACGTGAAACGTATGAAAATGAAATTTGCTCTTTAAATGGTCTACTTATTCCAATGAATGAAATTCCAGGTAGAGTAGAAGAATTAGTTAAAGAAAAAAAGGTAATCGTTCACTGTCGCTCAGGTAAACGCAGCGCTAATGTAATTGATTTCCTAGAACAAAATTATCAATTAACCAATCTTTACAATTTAGAAGGAGGAATTCTTTCATGGAT
>CAMCQL010000150.1 GCA_945877005.1 Chryseobacterium gleum | reverse complement strand
TGCAGGTGTATGTACCGTATTCAAAGAATTAAGCCCTAACACCATTATTATCGGTGTGGAACCAGAGGGGGCGCCCTCGATGAAAACATCCATAGAAAATGGAATAGTTACAACCTTAGATCACATCGACAAGTTTGTAGATGGTGCAGCGGTTAAACGCGCAGGGGATTTAAATTTTGAAATTTGTAAGGATGTATTAAAACAAGTGATGACCATTCCTGAAGGAAAAGTATGCACCACTATTTTGAGTTTGTACAACGAAGAAGCAATGGTGGTGGAACCAGCTGGAGCATTGACAATTTCTGCGCTGGATTTTTTCAAAGAAGAAATCAAAGGGAAGAATGTGGTTTGCATCGTTTCAGGAAGTAACAACGACATTACACGAACAGAGGAGATCAAAGAGCGCTCATTGGTGTACGAGGGATTGAAACATTACTTTATGATTCAATTTCCACAACGCCCTGGTGCATTAAAAGCTTTCGTAAACGATGTTTTAGGACCAGAAGATGACATTACTTATTTTCAATTCTCAAAGAAAAATAGCCGCGAAAGCGGACCCGTTGTTGTTGGCATTGAATTAAAACACCGAGAAGATTTCGAAGAAATATGCAAACGACTGAAAGATTTACATTTTACCTATGAGTATTTAAATAATAATCCGACGTTGTTTGGATTGTTGGTGGGGTAATATTTTATTTGTTATTAATTGATTTAACCTTACTTTTATAGTAAAGAAAGTGGTTTGATGAAGTATAAAAACATTCAATAAAAATGAAAAACATTTTTTCCAATATCACTAAAGAACCTTCAGCAAAAATTTTAAAACAATTGATGTATGAGGTTGCAATTGATGCAAAAAAAAAGTCGCTACTAACCGACCAAAAATTAATCATATCCGTTAAAGACGAAATCAAAAGATTACAATTAAAATATAAATTTTAATTGAAAAAGAAATGGCTTTTTTGTTCGTGTATTTTTTGTAGGAACTGATAATCCCAAAATTAATGCATCAAGAATTGTTCAACGTGTTATGGAAGGCGGTCATGATGTACCAATTTCTAAAATAATCTCTAGGTACAGTAAGTCCATCGCAAATTGTGCAATTATCTCAAAATTTGTGGATCGATTATATGTTTATGATAATTCAGTCGAATACAAAAATCCTAAGTTATTATTTCGATCTGTGAATGGACAAATTAAAAAAAGTTACAACCGCCATCATGAATGGGCAATGCCTATTTATGAAAATATTTACAATAAATAATTGTCCAAAAGGTTATTCAACAACTTTTTCAGTTCTTAATAAACCACTTTTTCAGCCAAACTCCTATTTCGTTTGTATTTTAGAATGTTCAGATAATTCTTATTACACAGGAGTTACAAATAATTTAGAAAGAAGAATAGTTTTGTGTTTCATTGAAATCAATTTTACCGTCTTTTTATTACAATAAAACTTAATTTTTACCGTCTTTTTGTTACAAAATAACTTAACTTTTACCGTCTTTTTGTTACAAATTATTATATTTACAATTAGAAGTTGGGCTTTAAATGATACATAGAAAGATAATTACGGAATTAAATTCGTGGAAAAATAAATCGGATAGAAAACCACTGATTTTACGTGGTGCAAGACAAGTTGGCAAGACAACTGTGATTCACGATTTTTCATCACAATTTGATGTTTTCTTGTCTTTAAATTTAGAAATCCCATCGGATAGAAAGCTATTTGAGACGAATGAAGATATTCACCAGCTAATTAGAGCGATTCATTTCCATTGTAAACAAAAACAATCGGATAACCCTACTTTATTGTTTATAGATGAAATACAATTTTCAGCGAAAGCAATTTCTATGTTGCGCTACTTCTATGAAGAATTACCAACAATCTATGTAATTGCAGCAGGTTCTTTGCTTGAAACATTAATGGATACGAATAAAATATCGTTTCCTGTTGGGAGAGTCGAATATCGAAAGTTACACCCAATATCATTCATAGAGTTTTTAGAAGGTATCGGTGAACATTATGATCGGGACTTAATTAATGATTTAAATGCTGAATTAGTTCATGATCGAATCATAAAACATTTCAATACATTCACGTTGATTGGAGGAATGCCAGCTATTGTTGCTAACTATGGTGCAAACAAAGATATAGTAGGTTTATATGAAATTTATGAATCGTTACTTGAATCGTACAAAGATGATATTGAAAAGTATGCAAATTCTAATACACTGTCCAAGGTAATAAGGCACATTATTGATACGGCTTGGGGATATGCAGGGGAACAAATCAGTTTTGAGAATTTTGGAGCAAGTCGCTTTAAATCAAGAGAAATGAGTATTGCATTTAAAACAGTAGAAAAAGCGCTGCTTTTAGAATTAACTTATCCAATTATGGAAGTAAAGTTTCCATTAATCCAAGACTTTAGAAAAAAACCAAAGCTTATTCTATTAGATGTTGGATTAGTAAATTTTGCAGCACGACTACAAGAAGAGGTTTTTTTATCGAAAGATATTCAAGATGCATGGAGAGGTAAAATTGCAGAACAAGTAGTAGCTCAAGAACTTCTAGCTCTTAATTTCCATGTATCAGAACGACATTATTTTTGGCGACGAAATAAAGAAGGTTCTCAGGCAGAAGTTGATTTTGTTTTTCCTTATAAAGGGATGTTGATACCGATAGAGGTAAAATCGGGACTAATTGGGAAATTAAAATCGTTACACCTGTATATGGATGAATGCTCACACACTACAGCAATTCGAATTTGGTCAAAATCTTTTTTGAAAGAAGAAGTACAAACACCTAAAGGCAAAAAATTCACTTTATTAAACGTACCATTCTATTATGTATGTATTTTAGAAAAAGTGCTTCAAAAATACATTGATTGATTACCCCTCCAACAAACTCTTCAACAACTTAATTTTTATTCTAACATCACAAACGGCTTTACAAACCATAAATTTTTCATTTTTTATAGTTTGAAAGGCGATTTACCTATAATTTTATATGTTTTACCTAATGTAGACATTAAAAATTTTATTTTTTAATGTCTACCTGCTTTAAATTATATAAATTTATAGCCAAAGAGCGATGTAAACTTTAAAATTTAAGATAAATACAGTTTGTATGTATAAGATAAATCCTGATAGAAATAAACCATGGAACGAATTACCAAATTTGCCTATCGATGAATCGATTTACAAAACGATCGATATTTATGAAAAATTAGGTAATGCAAAAGAAGCATTAGCGCGTCTACATGGAAGAAGTGCTGTTATACCAAATCAAGGATTATTAATTAATACAATCAGTTTACAAGAAGCAAAAGCATCTAGTGAAATAGAAAATATTTTTACAACGGATGATGAATTATACAAAGCTTACAGTGAGAATCCAGACAATGAACGAATAAATAAAGCATCAAAAGAGGTTTTAAGATATAGAGAAGCTTTATGGAAAGGATATCAACTTTTAAAATCTAACAATCAGTTTAGTATTGAATATTTTATAGATATATTTCAAGAAATTGTTCAGACAAAAGATGATATACGATTAGAGTTTAATAACACCACCATCAAACAAGGAGGAACGGGACCAAATTCTGGAAAAGTAATTTACACTCCACCCAAAGGAAAAACACTTATTACTGACATGCTAAATAATCTCATTGATTTTGTAAATGATGATGAAACATATAAAATAGATCCGTTGATAAAATTAGCGATTGCTCATTTTCAATTTGAAGCAATTCATCCATTTAGAGACGGAAATGGAAGAACTGGTAGAATATTTAATATACATATACTGATTAATAAGGGCTTATTAGATTTACCTATTTTGTTTCTGAGTAAATATATTATCCAACACAAAGAGGATTATTACCAAGGATTAATGGGAGTATCACAAAGAGGCGATTGGAAAACATGGATAATGTATGTGTTAGATTCGATAGAACAAACGGCTAATGACACGTACAATAAAATCAATGAGATTGTTACGTCTAAAGAAGCAATACTCAATTTTATAGAAAAAGAAGCAAAATCAATAAAGAAGAAAGAAGAATTAGTAAATATCCTCTTTAGTCAGCCTTATATTAAGGTGAAAACATTACAAGAGAAAAAAATCTATTCTGAAAACACTGCAAGAGATTATCTAAATAAACTCGCAGAATTGAAAATCTTAGAAAAGAAAACCATCGAGGGGCATCATTATTATTTGAACACCGAATTATATCGTATTCTCTCTGAATAGAAAGTAACCGCTTAATTCCCTAACATACTCTTCAGTAACTTATTTTCATTCTCTAAAACCGCAATCGTTTATTTTGTTGAATACAATTTATAATGCATTTCCAACTACATATTCCCGCTGAGCAGGATTTTTAAATCCTGCTCTAACATATCTATAAAAACAGAAGAACATTTTTCTCGTAGATTAATAACCATATTGTAATATTCTCGGTTCTTTTGAAGAGACTTTTTTTTCATTTCAACTTCGCACAAAGTTTACAACCCGCTGAAAGTACATATACAGAAAGTATTTATAACATTGAGAATTTAAGACAACAAATCCGATTCGCTTAATTGTAATCCTAACATTAATTTAACTAAAACTAAAATAAGTAATCTAATTCTAACTCACTAATTTTAAATGCTACTTTCATTGGTTTGGTTTTAGTTGTTTTATAGTGCAAGATTAAAAATCCAGCACAGCGGTAATTACATTTTAGTTCCCGCTTGCTGGATTTGTAATTAGAAGTGTTCGGAAACATGTATAACCTTAAAATCAGCAAAAAAACTTGATCTGTATAACAAATCCAAAGAAACAAGCTAAAGACTAATTGTTATTTTTTGAACTATTCAAACAATAAAATAACAAGTGAAGCAACCAAAAAATAATTTCTAAGTCTAAACTTACAGAAACTTTAAAACTTACTATTATGAAACCAATGTACACAACTGTAGGTCTGTTATTGTCCGTACAAACAGTTTTTTT
>CAMCQL010000149.1 GCA_945877005.1 Chryseobacterium gleum | reverse complement strand
GCGCTTAAACAAGCCGTAAAGCACTTTATAAAAGAAGATAATACTAGGGGTAAATTAATATTTCCTTGTGGCTCTGGAAAAAGTTTGACTGGCTATTGGATAACTCAAGAATTAAAGTCAAAAGCAACAATAATTGCAGTTCCTAGTTTATCTTTAGTTAAACAAACACTTGATATTTATTTAAGAGAAATTGTTGCAAAAGGGAAAAAAGTTAAATGGCTTTGTATCTGTTCAGATGAAGGTATTGGTTCTGAAGAAGACATTGTTTTTAAGACAGACAACTTAGGTGTTCCATGTCAAACAGATCCAGTATATATTAAAAAATGGCTTCTTGAAAACAAAGATGAGAACATTGTCATTTTTACCACCTATCAAAGTGGACGAATCATTGCTGAAGTATCAAAAGATCTTAAATTCAAATTTGATGTCGGGATTTTTGATGAGGCCCATAAAACAGTTGGTTCAGATAAGAAGTTGTTTAGTCATTTACTATTTGAGGAAAACATCTCTATTGACAAGCGAATCTTTATGACTGCCACTGAGCGCTTCTATGCTGGTTCAAAGGATGATATAATCTCTATGGACGATGAAGATATCTACGGAGACACATTTGCTCAAATGAGTTTTAAAGAGGCAATTGAAATGGAATTGCTTACTGATTATAAGGTAATCACCATTGATGTAAAAAAATCTGAAATTGCAGACTTTATAAAAGAGAATAACCTTGTCCAGTTGAATGACAAATGGAAGAAAGAAACAGAAGCAAGGTCTTTGGCTTCTATGTTAGCGCTACGAAAAGCAATGAAACTTTATCCTATTAAAAATGCAGTTTCATTCCATTCTTCCATCGATAAGGCAGTTCGCAACAAGGAACTTCAAGATGACATAACTGACACCTATAAATACGCTCCCATTGACACCTATACAGTTTCTGGTAAGATGCCAACAACCAAGAGGAATCTTATTGTCAAAGAGTTTGCTGATTCCCCAAGGGCTTTAATTACGAATGCAAGATGTTTAACTGAAGGAGTAGATATTCCTAATATTGACTGTATCGTTTTTGCTGATCCAAGAAAAAGTAAGGTTGATATTGTCCAAGCATTAGGAAGGGCTTTAAGAAAGAAAGAGGGCAAAGATTGGGGTTATGTTATTCTGCCAGTAGTTTACGATGATCTTACCCAAGAAATTGACAATGAAAATTTTAACGAGATTCTTGCAATAGTTAGGGGCTTGGCTTCTAATGATGATCGAATTATTGAATATTTTAAGGATAAAAAAGAAGTTGGTTCATCTATCAAAAAAGAAAATTCAGACCAATTTCAATTTGAAGTATTCTCAGATTACATCGATGCGAATCAACTTTCTGAACAACTTCAAATAAAGTTATGGGATAAACTTTCACAGTTTAATTGGTTGCCATTTGAAGAGGCGAGGGAACAAGTTAGGGCTTTAGGATTAAACGGACAAAAGGACTGGTTAGAATATTGTAGTTCAAATGGAAGACGGATGGATATACCCACTAACCCACAGAAGGGATATAAAGATAAGGGATGGATTAGTTTAAGTGATTGGTTGGGGACTGGAAGGATTGCAAATCAAAATCGAGAATTTCTTTCTTATGAAGAAGCACAGAGTATTGTTAGCAGATTAAAACTAAGAAATCAAAAGGACTGGAATATTTATAGAACCACTAAAAATAAACTAGAAAATATACCATCTAATCCAAATACAGTTTACAAAAATAAAGGATGGAAAGACTGGATTGAATGGCTTGGTTCTCAGAATAGAAGAAAAAATATTGCTTGGTTGCCATTTGAAGAAGCAAGAGAACAAGTTAGAGCCTTAGGGTTAAGTGGTCAAAAGGAATGGTTAGAATATTGTAAGTCAAATGGAAGAAGGATGGATATACCCTATGACCCAAGTAAAGTTTATAAAGGTAAAGGGTGGAAAGATTGGGGTGACTGGCTTGACTCAAATAATAAAAGAAAAAATATTGCATATTTGCCTTTTGAAGAAGCGAGGGAATTAGTTAGAAAGTTATCATTTAATTCTTATAATGAATTTTTAAATTATTTAAAAATAAATCCACTTCTTCCAATTCCAACACATCCTCATATAAAATATAAAAATGATGGTTGGATAAGTAGTTTAGATTTTATTGGGTCAAATAAGGAAAGTCATTGGGGAAGGACATATATGTCGTTTGATGATGCAAAATCTTTTTTAAAAAAGTTGAATCTAAAATCAAAGAAATCTTGGACCGACTATTGTAAAAAAAATGGAAGGCCAAACAATTTGCCAATTTATTTATATAAAATATACTCGACTGATTCAAAATGGAAAGGTATAGGAGATTTTTTAGGAAATCAAAATCGAGAATTTCTTACACATGAAGAGGCACAGAGAATTGTAAGTAAATTAAAACTGAAAAATCAAAAGGAATGGAATATTTATAGAACTACTAAAAAACTAGAAAATATACCATCTAATCCAAATACAGTTTACAAAAATAAAGGATGGAAAGATTGGGGTTTCTTTTTAGGGACAAATAATAAATCTAATAGTAAAAAGGAATTTCTTACTTATGAAGAAGCCCAAAGTATTGTAAGTAAATTAAAACTAAAAAGTTCTAAGGAATGGAATATTTATAGAACTACTAAAAAACCAGAAAACATACCATCAAATCCAGACTCAGTCTATAAGAATGTAGGTTGGAAAGGCTGGGGTGACTTTTTAGGGACAAATAATAAATCAAATAGCAATAGAGAATATCTTGATTACGAACAAGCGAAAAATATTGTTCAAAAATTAAACCTTAAGAGTCAAACCGAATGGGATATCTATAGTAAGACAAATAGACCAGATAACATACCCTCTAACCCAAATTTCGTATATAAAGGTAAAGGTTGGATTAGTTTAGGTGATTGGTTAGGTACAAAAAGAATTGCTCCCCAAAAAATGATTTTTATAGATTTTGAGCAGGCAAGAAAATTTGTACATCAACTAAAATTAAAATCGAATAAAGATTGGAGGTTGTTAATTAAGAATAAACAGAAGCCAAAGAATATACCATCAAATCCAGACTCAGTCTATAAGAATGTAGGTTGGAAAGGCTGGGGTGATTTTTTAGGAAAGGAGAAGTAAGCATTAACGCAACCTAACAAACCCTAAACGGTTGTTGAACGGTCCTTAAACGCAAACTATTTTGAGTAGGGATGAGAATCTTAACCCATAGGCAGAAGCCTTAATTTATATATACTACCAAACGTAATAATCTAATATGCTCATTTGTTCTGCTTCGTCTTTACATTCTTCCAATGACCTAGAATAATAAGTTTCAGTTTCCTTAAGCCATTCTTTAACTCCACCATGCCAAGAACAAGCGCCACGTCCAGTTGCAGAACTTTCCCAACCATCTGAACAAATTGCCCCAATTCTGTATTCTTTGGTTTCGCGTGCTTTCTTATAAAGTACCTCAGCCATTGCTTGATTGTCACGAGGACCAAGAATAATACGATTGAATATTCCTTGTGCACATGTGAACCAAATCAACAAGAATATTGAAAAAGAAGCAATCTTCAAATTTCTAAACGTATTATCCTTCTTTTTTTCCAAGATATTACCTATTGAATGGTAAGCATTTATAAATACCACATATGTACTGAAGAGCATAATTAACATCAGAAATAAACCGAATATGGTTCCTATAATTTTACCAAATATAGATTCAGAGCGGATAATTTCTGCATAGAAATAAAATCCAAGGTAGGAAAACAATAATAAGGCGATCAAAAAAAACATCATCCCCATTAAAACTTCTACAATTTCTTTTTGTGTAAGATCCTTTTTAAACATATTATTAGTTAATTTATACTGAATATTTAATTTATCATTCTCCATTTAGAATGGACGCAATAACTAAACATAAAATTAATAATTAAATTAATTTAAAAAAAGTTACGTCAATGTAATGTTTTTTTGTAAGTTTGTAAAAGTTACATTTATGTAAGAATTATGGAAATAACAAAAGAACAAAAGGAATTTATGGAAAATAGAAAAAATACCTTTGTGGCAAACGATTGGTTCGATGAAAATTTTTTTGGAGGATTTCTATACTCGGATCATCCTATTAAGAAATATTTCAATGCACAGACATACTCAATTAGTGAAGAAAATATTTCATCAAGGGTTCTTAATCATTGGTACGAAATGGGAATTATCGATGATGATAGACTCAATGGCAAGGGGTGGAAAAGGTTTAGTATGTCAGAAATAGTGTGGATTCACATCATAAATAAATTACGGGGTTTCGGCCTTGATTTGAAGCGAATTAAGGAGGTGAAAAATCAAATTGATTTATACAGTTCTAAAGAGAATATTTCTAAAAGCCCACTGCTTGATTTTTATATGGCAGTAGCAATAACTTCAAGTATTCCTATTAAATTGATAGTATTTGAATCTGGACAAGCCGAAATAGTTCGTCAGATAGAAATAGACTTAGGGAATGAATTTGGCTGGATAACGGAAGACTTTATTTCTATAGATCTTAATAAGTTATTAGACAGATTGCTTACTAAGAAAAAAGTAAAAGCAGATTACTTGAACTACAGTCAAATCCCAAAATCCCCTATTCAAAAAAAGATTGAAGAATCACTTAGCGTTAAAGACATCCAGTCTGTAACGATTCGTGTAAAGGACAACGATTATGTTGTTGATGAGGAGTTTTTTACTAAGGACAAAATAAAAGCGAATGCATTAATGAGTATGCTCCAGTTTGGAAGTTTAATTGAAAAAAAGAGGGCTGGTAAATCAACATATACCGTTACGAATAAAAAGAAAATAAAAAGGGATAACCCCTAATTTCAAAGAGATGCACTGTTGAATGGAATAACCCCAAAAGCAGTGTGTGTTAATTAAACAATGATTTCACTGAAAAAATGCGATGAAATACTAAACAAAAAAGAAAGAAAATTTACAAATGAGCAAGTTGAGAAAATCAGAGATTTTTTATATCAAATTGCAGAACTAATAACTCAATCAA
>CAMCQL010000148.1 GCA_945877005.1 Chryseobacterium gleum | reverse complement strand
AAAAAGTTTTCAGGATCTGGATAATCGGCAATCCAACCACCTCTCCATATTTTCGCCTTCCCGTCTTTAATCGCTTGATCACGCTCAGAAATTGAACACAATTGAATCGTTATTGATATATTTAAATTCTTTTTCAGTTGCGCTTTTACACCTTGGGCTAATTTGTGTACTACTGACCCTTTCGTTGTATTGATATACGCTGTTAATTCTGGGAAATTAGTGCCATTCGGATAACCTGCTTGTGCCAATAATTGCTTCGCTTTAGAAGCATCAAACGTATATCCGTTAACTTTCGAAGCGTTAAACTCTAACATACTCGGTACGAAACCATTTTCACTCGGATACCCATCACCTTGTAACCAATTATTAATCAAATAATCACGATCAACACCAAGGTTAAAGGCTAAACGAACGTTTTTATCATTGAACGGCTTAGTGGTGTTGTCAAACCCCAAATAAGAGGTGCTTAAACTCGGTTTAGAATCAATGTGATGCTTCACATTTTTACCCGCTTTTGCCTCCTCCAAGGAACCAATCACATGATCAATTTCCTCCGCAGGAATATGCATAACGAGGTCTGTTTTTCGATTTCCAAAAGCTATTAATTCTTCTTTTTTGTCTTTTGAGTAAGTCACATTGATTTTCTCTAAAAATGGAAGACGATTCCCAAACGCATCTTTTCTCCAATAATTTGGATTTCTTTTCAGTACCAATTGCTCATCTGACCATTCTTCCAATTGGAAAGGGCCAGTTCCGACGGGATGTTTACCCACTTCATTGCCATATTTTTCAATCGCTTCTTTCGGGAAAACCCCTAAACTACAGTGAACTAATAATTTATAGAAACCTACAAAAGAATGATCTAACTCAATTTCTAAAGTATACTTATCCACCACTTTGATTCCAGGAACACCTTTCGATGATTGACCTTTCTTGGAGTCATCGTAATGCTTTTGCGCACCTTTAATTTTAGAAACCAATAACCAAAAAATCTCATTGTCTAACTGCTTGGAACACGCCAAATCCATGGCATACTTCACATCTTCGGCAACTAATTCTCTTCCTTTACCACCTTCAAAACAATCGTCATCATGAAAATAAACTCCTTTTCTTAAATGAAACGTAAACTTGGTCGCATCCTCATTCACAGTGTATTTTGATGCCAAACTCGGAACAATCTTTCCCCCTTCAGTATCAATGCGAAGCAAGGTCTCGAACAATTGATTTCCGATGCGTTGTGTATAAATACTTGCAGAAGATAAAGGCAATAAAGTAGAAACTTTTTCTGGGGACATAAAGCTAAATTCACCTCCATATTTCGCCCCTCCTTTTGCCACCAAAAGTGAAATATCATCTTGTGAATCAGTACAATTACTTAGACCAAAAAAAAGTAAAAAGATTCCAAAAGTCCAATAAGTTAATTGACGCATAGTTATTATTTATAAAAAACAAATATATTAATAATCAAGTTAATTTGAGAATTCTTTCTAACTTAGAATGTAGATTAATAAAGAATAGATTAAACAAATTGTATGCAATTAGAAAAAGTAAATTTAGAAAAAGTATTATTTCTTGACATTGAAACCGTACCACAACACCCTCTTTTTGAAAACTTGGATGAAGCTGGACAAAAACTTTACGAACAAAAAACGAAATTTTTACAAAAAGACGGACAGGATGCTTCCGAGTTGTACGAACGTGCAGGTATTTATGCGGAATTTGGTAAAATCATCTGTATTTCAGTAGGATACGTTCATTATGGAAAAAATGGCTCACAGTTACGTTTAAAATCATTTTACAGTGATGACGAAAAGGAATTATTGACCGAATTTTCGAACTTACTTGAAACCAATAAATTCTCTATTTTGTGTGGTCACAATGCCAAAGAATTTGATTTTCCTTTCATTTGTCGAAGATTACTCATCAATGGAATGAAACTGCCAGACATTCTCGACATAGCAGGAAAAAAACCTTGGGAAATCAGTCACTTAGATACCATGGAATTATGGAAATTTGGAGATTACAAAGCATATACTTCGCTCTCTTTACTGTGTTATATATTTAACATTCCTACACCAAAGGATGATATCTCGGGTGGCGATGTTGCACGTGTTTATTACGAAGAAAAGAATTTGGAACGAATAAAAACCTACTGCGAAAAAGACGTGATTGCGCTCATTCAATTGTTCTTAAAAATGCAAGGAAAACAATTACTCCCTGAGGATGCAATCATCATTGCATAATTGAATTCGATTAATCCCTTGCTGGTATATCTGCTAAACGAACAGTTGCTTCATTCGCTTTTTCAGGGTCCAACTTTATGTAGGAATACGCTCTCATAGTATCTGACCCTATTATTTTAAATGCAAAAACATTGAAAACAGCGACACCTGCTTGACCACTCTTATACATTTCAGTAAAATTAAAATCACAAGTTCCTGAACCACTGGTAGTTGCCGTACGAAATAAGTCTTTGTTTACATCTTTAAAGGTGGTTGATTCAGGATAAACGTAAACAGTAGTCCCTACTGAAAGTTCGCCTGTGGCTTCTCTCACACTGATTTTTGCGGTGGTTTCTTTTTGTTTTTCACATCCAACAAATAAGAAAGCTGAAAAAACTCCGATAGCTAAAATTAATGGTTTCATTTTACTTGATATAAATTGTTTGTACTTGTATTGTATTCATTGTTGCTCGAACTTGAGAAGCTACGCCTGTCATTGATTCTTTCGTTACAGAAACATCAAAATATCCATCTCTACTTGTGGAAGACTGTGTATCGAAAAAAGTATTCAAATTAAACACTGCCACTCCAAGTCCATCGGTATTGTCTTTCGCCGTGTGAGGTCCCATTTTAACAGGTGAACTCATACTTGTCACTATATTCACTGATGCATCTGCAATAAGAACCCCTTTCGTATCTTTCACATAGATTTTAAGAATAGAATCTGGTTTTTCACACCCTAAAAATATCCATGAAACGAAAAAAAGCAGAATTAAAATTGTTTTCAACTTCAGTTTTTAGTTAAAAATTACCGAAAAAAGCATTCAAAAATACATATAAATTTCACTAAGCGCATAAAAACGAGCTTAAATTGTTAATTTCGTGGGACAATAACCGTTTACAATTGGTTTCAATGGTGAATTTCACCAACAAATTGTGATAGAATTTTATTAGCATGAAAACTACCATCGAACAGATTCAACATTCCATCCAAAATTATTCGATTTCGGACAATGCAACGCTTGAAGCGTTTCGCATCGAATTTTTAGGAGCAAAGGGTGAATTAAAAAACTTGTACGGAGAACTCAAAAATGTTCCCAACGAGGATAAAAAAGAAATCGGAAAGTTAATCAACGATTTACGTGTTTTTGCAGAAGATAAATTCTCTCAATTTAAAGAAAGTCTCTCAAATTCAGAAGTTTCAGAAGATAAACTCGACTTTTCAAGACCTGGAGAAACATTTCCTGTAGGTTCACATCATCCAATTTCATTGGTACGCGCTGAAATATTGGCTATTTTTAATCGTCTTGGATTTGTAGTTTCGGAAGGACCTGAAATTGAAGACGATTGGCACAATTTCAGTGCACTAAATTTCCCTCCTGAACATCCGGCACGTGACATGCAAGATACATTTTTCGTTGAAAAAGATGGCGAACGAGAAATGGCACTTCGTACTCATACTTCATCCGTTCAAGTCCGAGTGATGGAAAATCAACAACCACCAATTCGAACCATTTCACCGGGAAGAGTTTACCGTAATGAAGCAATTTCAGCACGTGCACACTGCTTCTTCCACCAAGTTGAAGGTCTTTATATAGATAAAAATGTTTCATTCGCAGACCTGAAACAAACATTGTTGTATTTCGCAAAAGAATTATTTGGAGAAAAAGCTCAAATAAGAATGCGTCCATCTTACTTCCCTTTTACAGAACCGAGCGCTGAAGTTGATGTTTCTTGTTCTATCTGTAACAGTAAAGGATGTAACGTTTGTAAATACACTGGATGGTTAGAAATTCTTGGATGCGGTATGGTTGATCCAAATGTGTTGGAAGCATCTGGAATTGATTCATCAATTTACAGTGGGTTTGCTTTTGGAATGGGTATCGAACGCATCACACAGTTAAAATACAAAGTCAATGATTTAAGAATGTATTCTGAAAATGACGTGCGTTTTCTTCGTCAATTCAAAGCAGGTATTTAATTCATTTTTATCTAACTATACGAACATGGCTTTTCCTTGGAATACACTAACAACTACTGAAGCGCTAGCTGCTGCAATAGAATCAACTGGAACCAAACTATTCTTCAAACATAGTACGCGATGCATTGTTTCTTCAATGGCACTGAAATCCTTTGAAAGAGAGTGGGATACTTCGCTCGATGTTACCCTGTACTTTATCGATTTGATCGCTAACAGACCTGTGTCCAACGAACTCGCTGAAATTTCTCAAGTTCAGCATCAATCTCCGCAAGCAATTGTAATGGATGGTACTAAAGTCCTTCATTCCTCATCGCACGAGCAAATAGACGCCAGTAAAATCAAACAACTTTTAAAGTCTTAATCACAATGAAAAGAATTGTCGTTATTTCACTTATTGTACTTGTTATTGGATCAATGGTATTAATTCCACTTCTTAAAACAGATACAACTACAAATGAAGTAAATGCGCCAGGTGCAGTTTTTCTCTTTAAAGAGAATTTAGCTGTCAATTTTGCAAGCAATGTAAACATCTCTTTAAAAGTCCTTGCAGATGACATTACTAAAATGGAAGTCATCATTCAAGACAGTTCATACAAGGTATGGACAAATCCTAAAGGAATTTTAAAATTTAATTTAACTACAGAAAAACTACTTGTAGGAACTAAGGAAATTCGTTTATTAGCTTACAAAGGAAATCAATTATTAAGTGAAGATGCCCGTTTGATTCGTGTGTTGTCCAATGAAAAACCGCTTCTTTTGACAGCGAATGTTTTAGGGACTTCACCGCATAATCCTTCTCATTTTACGCAAGGCTTGGAATTCAATAACAACGTATTGTATGAAAGTACAGGACAAAACGGTGAGAGTAAAGTTGCGAAAAT
>CAMCQL010000147.1 GCA_945877005.1 Chryseobacterium gleum | reverse complement strand
TTCTTTTTGTATTTTAAGGCATAGGTCCTACTCATTAACGCCTGTACTTTATAGTATTCTGGATGTTTTCCTGCTCCTCCTTCTGATTCAACAACTCCGGACACATAATTATTCATGTCTACATTATTGATAATTACAAGTCCTTTGGTAGAAGTTTTTACTTCAATATCGTTTCTGTATTTACGTTGTTTTGTTATTGGTTCTGTTGGAGTAACAGCAAGTGATGAATTAAATTTTGTTTCTATTAATCGGATAGATTTAAATACCCCTTTTTTGTCAACGCCAATTTTCAGCTCGATTTGGTTTTCAGCTAGAAATTTTATTTCTACGAATTCATCTTGTAGTATGGCACCAAAATCTATTGAATCCCCAAAAACAGAATAACTTCCTTCATTGTAAGCAAAGTTTACTTTTTTGGTGATGATATCTGTAAAAATCCCTACTTTCATTTGTTGACCAGAGGCAGTCAAAGAAAGCAAACAATAAAGTAGGTAAATTACTGATTTTTTCACTTCGCAAATTTAATTATTTTTCAGGAGTTTTTTGTTGATAGTAATAGATGTTTAGCAACTTCAGAACTGGCACTTCCATTTCCAAGCATGTGAGTTAATTCCTTATACTCATTAAGTTGCTGATCTCTTTTTGTTCCGCCGTGTAAAATTTCTTTTAACGTGTTTTTTACTTTTTCAGGGGTGCATTCGTGTTGAATTAATTCTGGAACTACTTCTTTGTCAAAAATAAGGTTCACCAATGAAATGTATTTTATCTTGATTAAACGTTTAGCAATTGCATACGAAATAGGAGAGGCAATATAGCAAACAACTTGAGGAACATGAAATAGAGCGGTTTCTAAAGTGGCAGTACCCGATGTTACAAGTGCGGATTCTGCATTTTCTAAGATGGAATAGGTGGCTCCAAAAAGCACCTTGGCTTCTCTTCCTTCTAGATAAGGAGCATAGAATGAAGCCTCAAACGAAGGAGCGCCTGCGATAATAAGTTGGTAGTTTTCAAATTGTTTCGTAGCTTCCAACATCACTGGAAGTTTGGTGCGAATTTCTTGTTTTCTACTTCCCGGTAATAGTGCAATGATTGGCTTTTCACTTAAATTATATTTGGCATGAAAATTTTCAGCGATCTGATTTGATTTATAATGATTGATAGCATCAATCAGAGGGTTTCCAACATAAGTTACATTGTACTCATATTCTTTAAAGAAAGCTGTTTCAAAAGGGAAAATAGTGTACAATTTATCTACATAGCTTTTAATTTGAAAAACACGTGATTTTTTCCACGCCCACACTTTCGGTGAGATGTAGTAATGAACTTGAAATCCTTGTAATTTGGCCCATTTTGCGATTCTTAAATTAAATCCTGGGTAATCTACTAACACTACGATACCAGGTTGAAATTGTAAAATATCTTTTTTACAAGTGGTAAAATTTCCGAGAATTTCTGGTAAATGGGTTATTACTTCCGAAAACCCCATGAATGCCAACTCTTTGTAATGTTTTACAGGAGGTGTTGAGATTACTTCTTCCATTAAGTCGCCTCCCCAGTAACGCACTTCAACAGTTGAAGATTGTTTTTTAAGTGCACGCAAAAGATTGGAAGCATGAAGGTCACCTGATGCTTCTCCTGCAATAATATAAATTTTCATCGCATATAGTTGATATAAATCACATAGGGAATAAAGAAAGCAGAAGATAAAATAATGCCCATTGAAAAATTATAATTTCGCTTATTCAAAAAGATATAAAACCAAATCAGGTTTGGAATTACAGCTAACGATAACGCCTTAGAACGGAAACCTTCATTGTAAAAAAGCATTTCCCAATAATTTGAAAATTTAAGAAAACTTGATGTATCAATCATTGGATATATCAAACATACTAAAGGGGTGCAAATAAATATAGTAAATAATCCTGTGATTAGTCCGTAAGTGTGATACCGATTCCAATAGCGTAAATTCATAACTTTATTAGTTTTATAGCTCCCAATTTTTCATTTTTTCCAATGCTTGGTATGCAGTCATGTCAAATTGAGTTGGGACAATTGTTGCATATCCTTGTTCTATTGCCCATAAGTCGGTTCCTTCCTCATTGTTTTCATTTCCAAATGAACCTGTTAGCCAATAATAAGGGTTTCCAAATTGATCCAATCGTTTGTCAAATTTATCTGCCCAAAAGGCATAAGCTTGCTTACAAAATTGAATTCCTTTGAGTTTTTCAACGCCCTTTTTCGGGATATTTACATTCAAACAAACACCAAGAGGCAAAGAGTCAGTGAGTACTTTTTGAACGACCTTTTCAACTATTTCTTTGGCTTCTGAAAAATCTGCCTCGGAATTGAAATCACACAATGAAAATCCGATGGAAGGTATGTGTTCCATCGCACCTTCAATCGCAGCAGACATTGTGCCAGAATACAATACGTTCGTACTTGTATTTGCGCCGTGATTGATGCCAGAGACCAATAAATCTGGTTTTCGATGCATTACTTCGTAGATCGCAAGTTTTACACAATCTACGGGCGTACCAGAACAGGTATATGCTTGTATTCCTTCGAAAAGAGAGGAAGGGTGCAGTCTAAGCACATTGTTGACAGTGATTGCATGCCCCATTCCAGATTGTGGTTTGTCTGGAGCTACTACAACAACTTCACCAAATTTTGATACCACTTCTACCAAAGCTTTAATACCTTGGGAAAAAATACCGTCGTCGTTTACAACTAAAATAAGTGGTTTCATGTGATTTATATATTGTTAAATAGTTTAATTCTACTTTAAAAGTACCTGAGAAGAATTCAAATTCAAATCAACAGTATAACAAAAATACACTTTTCTTAAGTCATAGTGTACCTTTCTTAAAAAAACCGTTTCAACGAATTTCAATCGATCGATTTTACTAACTTTGTTTGCTTATGAACGAAACACTGGGCAAGGAATACAAATTATGTAGCAAGAAAATTATCACAGCGATTTTTGAGAACAAACAGCGCGTGAAACAATTCCCGCTCGTAGCAATGTTTCAAATTACGGAATTACCAAGTAGCAAATCGTTTCAAATTGTTTTTTCAGCACCCAAAAGAACATTTAGAAAAGCGCATGATCGTAATAGAATTAAGCGATTATGTAAAGAAACCGTACGTAAAAATAAATCTATTCTTGAAGAATATTTAAACCAAGTACAACAACAATTAGCCTTATTTTTAGTGTATTCTCATTCAGAAGAATTGCCCTATGAAGTTCTTTTTAAAAAGAACAAACAATTATTTGAGCAAATTATCGTTGAATTAAAAAAGCACCAATCATCTTTAATAATAAATACCCATGAAACAAGTCTGTAATTTAATATTAACAGTAGTACTCTTTTGTGTAGTAAGTTCTGCTTCACACGCCCAATCTAACGGATTTGAACTAATCAAAGGATTAGAATTGATGGATTTAATCTACCAACAATTAGAAACACATTATGTGGATGAACCAAAACCAGGTAAATTATCTAAAGTTGCCATCGATGCAATGTTAAAGGAGTTGGATCCATATACGGTCTATTACCATGAGGCAAATATGGAAGACTATAAATTAATTACAACTGGTCAGTATGGAGGTATTGGTGCATTGATTAAAAAATCAGGAGATTATATTTACATATCAGAGCCCTACGAAGGTAATCCAGCTCAAAAATCAGGGTTAAGAGCAGGAGATAAAATTTTGTCGATTGACGGTAAAGAAATGGCTAAAAAACCTTCCGATGAGGTATCCAGTGCATTGAAAGGCCCTAAAGGAACGACTATTGTCATTAAGGTTGAAAGAAACGGTCAAGAAGTTAAAATTCAGATTACCCGTGATGAAATTAAAATACCGGATGTACCCTACTCAGGAATTGTATCTAATTCAACAGGTTACATAAAATTAAATAGTTTTACTCAGACAGCTTCAGAAGAAGTAAAGAAAGCATTTTTGGATTTAAAATCTAAAGGAATGAAAGAGTTGGTATTAGACTTAAGAGACAATGGCGGTGGATTATTGATTGAAGCGGTTAAAATTGTCAACTTTTTTGTTACTAAAGATCAAATTGTTGTTACAACTAAAGGTCGCGTCCCTGAAGAGAATAGAGTTTACAAAACAATGGACGAACCATTGGATTTAACCATTCCAATTGTCGTTTTGATAGACGAAGGTTCTGCTTCAGCAAGTGAGATTGTTTCAGGAAGTTTACAAGATTTAGACCGCGCTGTTGTTGTTGGTTCAACCTCTTATGGAAAAGGATTGGTACAAAGAACGTTTGATTTAAAGTATGGTTCAAAAATCAAATTAACGATTGCTAAATATTATACACCTTCAGGGAGGTGTGTTCAAAAATTAGAGTACTATGAAAAAGGTGACGATGAAAAACCAAAAGTAATCGCTGATTCATTGATAAAAACATTTAAGACTAAAAACGGGCGTAATGTGATTGATGGGAGAGGTATTGAACCAGATGTGACAGTCAAAGACAAAGATTTTAGTCGATTAACAGCAATGATTGTTTCTAAAAACTTTATTTTTAATTATGCAACAGAGTTTGCATTCAAGAATCCTTCAATTTCATCTGCAGATAATTTTACAATGACAGATCAACAATATGCTGATTTTAAGAATGTTGTTCTAAAAGACACGTTTGATTATACAACAGCTTCTGAAGAAGTACTTAAAAAAATGAAAAAAACAGTAGAAGAAGAAGGCTATTTCGAAGATGCAAAATCTGAATACGATGCTTTGTTTAAAAAACTAACTCCTTCCAAGGAACGAGATTTAGAAAAATTTAAACCAGAGATTAAACAAATTTTAGAAAACGAAATTATTTCAAGATACCATTACCAAAAAGGAAGAACAGTTCACAACTTGAAAAATGATGACTATTTAAAAAAATCGATCGAAATTTTATCAAATTCTTCGATGATGAATACTATTTTGAAGAAATAGACGTTAAACGAAAGACGAAAGTCGAATAAGTGTTTATGACGCAGCTTTTTTTGGAGAAGAAAAATTATCTATCAAATATATATCATTTCTGTGTTTGTTTGTTGGCAATAGGTTTATGTACAAGCAAAGCACTAGTTTCGATAAGTGCTG
>CAMCQL010000146.1 GCA_945877005.1 Chryseobacterium gleum | reverse complement strand
GAATACTGGAAAGAAGCACGTTCTAAATGGCACAAAGCCTTAGGACTAGGTGATAATTCCTACCGATTCCACGACCACATCAAATTAGCGCATTATGCCAATGCTGCGTGTGACATTGAATTCGATTTCCCTATGGGATTCAAAGAATTAGAGGGAATTCACTCACGAACTGACTTCGATTTAAAACAACACGAACAATTTTCAGGTAAAAAATTACAGTTTTTTGATCCTGAGCTGAACGAAAGTTATGTTCCTTATGTTGTTGAAACATCCGTTGGTTTAGACCGTATGTTTTTATCAGTATTGAGCAATGCACTTAAAAACGAACAATTGGAAGATGGTTCAGAACGTTCAGTTTTGGCTTTACCACCTGCCCTTGCTCCTTACAAAGTGGCAATCATGCCGCTGACCAGAAAAGATGGTTTACCAGAAAAAGCAAGAGAAATCTTCAATGCATTGAAATTTGATTTTCAATGCCAATACGACGAAAAAGACTCTCCAGGGAAACGTTACAGAAGACAAGATGCAATTGGAACCCCATTTTGTGTCATGGTGGATCACGAAACAATGGAAAACAATACGGTAACTGTTCGTGACAGAGACACAATGCAGCAGATTAGAGTTAGTATCGATGAATTACACCAAATCATCGACTCAAAAGTGAATTTGAAGCATTTATTGCAATTGCAATAAATTACTTTCGAAACTTAATTGAAAAAGGTGTCTGTCATTGAATAGGTACCTTTTTTTGTTGGCTCTATAGTCTTTACGGTGTATTCAATTCTATCAATTTTAACTTCAATTTAAAACCAACGTTTAATATCAGCTAAGAAAAATCTGCCCTGTTCATCATTCGATAACTTTTCATCTAATTTTTTAAAAAAAATAGATTTTGAGATACGTTTGTTCGTTTTTATATTCTTACGAATAGATTTAATGTCAAATTCATTGGTATAGCGTTTGGCAAAATATACGATACTTCCGTCTTCACTGGCTAAACCAAGAATAGCTCCCGGAAGACCTGAAATACCAGCTGGACCAATTGAAACCGGCAAAAAAGGAGTAAACCATGCATACAATCGAGTTGAATCGTTTTTTTGCCAGATTGCTTTGACACATTCATACTCCATTATTGTTCTTTTATTGTTAGTAATCTTCCATTCAATCGATTTTATGGTATCTTGGATTAAAATCTCTTCTCCCCAAAAATCAAATTTGACGATACGTGCTAGCGAATTA
This sequence comes from Chryseobacterium gleum, assembly GCA_945877005.1. GTDB lineage: Bacteria > Bacteroidota > Bacteroidia > Flavobacteriales_D > Crocinitomicaceae > CANHVK01. Next base: position 3,971 of record CAMCQL010000146.1, on the reverse strand, counting down.
ATCGAATTATAATAAGAAGTTTTCGTGGTCATCCAACCATTTATTTGAGATTGGTTTTCTTCGTAATCAAAGAAAGAACAAGTATCATTAAATTGCAAAAGAAAATTTTCTGTTACCGTAGGCGATTCTTCGATGTAATCTTTATACACAGGAAGGTCCCATTGCTTTAACTTTTTTAAATTTGTTTTTCGTTCGAAATAGATAGTTCCATAAGTTTGTTGTGCAACACAAAATAATGAAAGAAAAAATGCAAATCCAACGAGCTTGTATTTAATAGTCATTTTCTTTTGATTTTGTATGGTTAAATTTATAGGTAAGTCGTAGTAAAAAATACCTCGAAATAATACTTGTCTTATTATCCGTAATGATATTTTGGTTAACAATTCGATTAGTAGCAATGTTTTGATTGAATAAATCAAAAACCTCAAATTTCACAGCTAAATTTTCCGTTGAAAAAAACGATTTTTGTAAGGACAAATTCGCGATTAAAAAGTTCAAATTGTAACCATCTTCGCGTTTGGAATTTCGTGTATTGGATAAAGAAGCCTCAATGGTAAAGCCTTTTAGCGGTAACCGCCACTTTGCTGTAGCTGTTATCACTTCAGAATAAACAAATTGATCCGAATTACTGCTATTTGTACTTTTAGTACCAATAAAATTATAACCATAATTAATTCCATATGAAAGTGAATCAGTATAAAAACTATAACCTACGGTAGGTGAACTAGTAACAAAATTTGTCTCAACTTTTTGAGAATCAATAAAATTTGTCGAATGCGAATAATTGAAATAATTACTTATTAGAAATGAATGATTCTTGTAAATAGGAATGTTAAAATCCAAATTTTGAGACACAGTATAATTTCCGTTTGTATTGATTGTTTTTGAAAATGTTCGTCCTAATTTATCAAACACAGTGAAAGTTGCAAAATCATTCTGTTTTATATTGAAAGATCCACCGATATAAAAATAAAATTGTGAAATCATAGAATATTTATAGATATGTAAATCTATCTTTTGTTCGTTATTCGGTTTTAAAAATGGATTACCTTGTAACACAATATTAGGATTCGTATTATCAACAAGTGGTCTAATTTGTTGAATTGATGGTAATTTCGAATCAGCTGTAAAACGGAAATTGACATTGAAATTGGATGGGTGTTTGTAATTACAACTCAAAAAAGGAACAAATTGCGTGGTGTTTTGTGCTGAAGAAACAGAATTATCGAGGTTGTTAGTTGTATTTCCTATCATCTTAACCATTGGATAAATAGAGAAATCAAAGGACTTAGAATTAAAAATTATTGCTGGACTTACACTCTGAAAAAAATTACTCGTGTTAAACTTATTTGAAAATTCCAGATTTTTTCCGATGATAATTCCATTTTTAATGTCATTCGTTTGATTGTCCGTTGAAGTAGTCCCTTGTTTAAACTGATAACGAACACCTAATTTCATTCTTTTCATCAATGGCTCATAATGAGAAGCCTCAATAAAATTATAATTTAATTGTCGTTGGTTATTTTTTTCTTGTTGCTGGCTAACAGTGTTCGATGAATTCATTAAAAATCGATTTTCATTTTCTAATTCTATTTCATTTTTTTGGGTATCAAAGAAAACATATCCTCGGATACTTGAAATTCGTTTTTTTGTTTTATATTCTTTTGTCAAACTAAAATCATGTGTATAAGAAAGTTGATTCGTTTGAGTGGAATTTGAAATTGCATTCGATCGCACCAATTCAAATTGACTAGATTCAAACCCAAGCAATTGTTTTAATCCTATGGTTTCATCTTTTTTTGTTATGGAAGGTGTATAGCTGAATTTTGTCAATGAATCAATCTGAAATTGAATCGATGCCTTCAAAATATGTTGCGTACTTAAAGTTCTATTTGTAGTTGTCTCTGAAGAAAAATAAGTGGTATCATCTAACAAATACTGATTTCTATTTTCAGATTTTGAAATCATTTCTTTATTGGTTAAAGTATAGTCAATTACGTATTTTGATTTTTTATTTTTTCCAAAATTATTCTGATAATGAACTCCACCTTTGTGTGTCTGTGGGATGCCATTTGAAGACCTACTCTCTTCATAACTGTAGGATTCATCTCCATTGTCATTTACTACGGTTGTATTCTGATTCCCCATACTAAACTTATCACTTTCACTCCAATCAAATCCTGAACGTGGTGTATTGGAACTTAACGAGTAGAACGCAACTTTTTCTTTTTCTCTAAACTTTGAGTACAATGCTTCTGCTTCGTAAAACTTTTTTGGACCAATGGCAGCTTCTACTTTTCCAAAGTAACCTTTCTTAGCGTTATCTTTAAGCGTAAGGTTCATGACTTGCTCAGTTGTCTCACTTCCTGATGATACCACTTGTTGCTCATATACTTGTACATTTTCAACTGCACTCGAACTTAAATTTTTGGTCGCTATTGTTAAATCACTTCCGAAAAATTCATCTCCATCTACATAAATTCGACTGACTTCTTTGCCCTGAGCTGTAATTTTACCATTTGATTTTACGTTTATTCCTGGCAATTTTTTTAATAAATCTTCTACCACTGCATTTTGTTTGACTTTGAAGGAATCAGCAACATATACCAAAGTATCCCCTTTGTAATAAATAGGAACTTTATAGGCATTCACATTTACTGTTGCTAATTGTTTGGTTCTCGCATTTAAATAAATAGGATTAAGCAACAATTGTCGATGCTCCACATCTCCAATTACTATCAACGAATGTGGATCTGAACTTGCATGATAAAAGGTTAATTGAAAAGTATCGATGGGTAAATTTTGGAGTGCGTATTCACCTTGTAAATTTGTACGAGTAAAACTTAATAAAATGGAATCTCTGACTCGAGTTGCTATCACTAAAGTTTTTGATAATGGAGACTTTTGCTCTGAACTATCTTTTACGACTCCTTTCAAACTGATGGTTTGTGCTTCAATGTTGCTGACCCAAACAATGGAAAAAAATAGTAGTAAATACCTGTATTTGTTCATATTTCATTCAATAAATTAAGACGAAAATTCAAAAAATCAGTTAAAAAACCGACGATGAATTAAGCTTTCTAAACGGAAATTAGTTGATTTTATTGTATTGATATCTAAATTTTGATGCAAAAAGATTAAGCTGTCTTAAAATTGTTGACTGATTCAAAACAATTGAACCTTTTTATAAATGAAATTTAGAAAAATAAAGAACTCACAAAATACTTTACTTGAATAAAATTAATTACTCGGAACTAAATACATTTTAACATTGGTATTTTCACTGTTATCTTTTGAAGTATAACCAATTGTAAATTTGTTTCTAGTCAATTCATATAAACTAAATGTAAAAGTATAGTATTGTAGAGAATTGCCTGATGTATCTTTGTAAACGCATAAAATTTCAGTTTCATTCTCATCAAATTTCCAAGAATAAGGTTTTGAGTAATTCGGTAAAGTATCACATTCTAAGGTTGAATTAATTTTCCAGGTATTATTTTCATAAAAAGTCAAAAAATCATCCTTCATACAATCTTGTAAATCTTGTGTTTTTTCAACTCCATTTTTAGTTTCGGTAAGTGCATACAACTTCCATGAAGTTGATGTTAACAACTCAGTATTTGTCATGCTTACTGATGGAGAAACTTTTTCTTTCGGACAACCATAAAGAAAAACAATTACTGATAAGTACACTAATTTTTTCATGTGATTTTATTTTTTCAAAGTATTTTTCAATTGTAAAATATCTTCTTGTAACTTTATTAAAAGATCTTTATAGGATTCATTTAATTGTTTCATTTCAGATTTTAATTCAGTTATTTGTTGTTGTTGTTGCTGAATTGCATTCACCAATATTTTTGAAAGTGCGCTTTAATCAAATAATCGAGTGTCTTGAAAATTAGTGCTGCCAATTTTATTTGTAGAAATATGAACCATGTAAGGCGCTATTTTTTCAACATCCTGGGCAATAA
>CAMCQL010000145.1 GCA_945877005.1 Chryseobacterium gleum | reverse complement strand
GAAATAATGATTGATTCCCTAAATAACGTAATCGTTGCAACATCAACAAGATCCTCTGATTTCCCAATCATTAATGGTGTTAATTCATCTTTAATTGGAGAGCAAGACGGTGTAATATTTAAGTTGAAAAATGATTTTTCCTCTTTGTTGTTCTCTACGTATATCGGTGGTACTAAAAATGATGCATTATATTCAGTAAAACTTGACTCTTCCTACAATATCGTATTCTGTGGTGGAACAACCTCACTTGATTTACCTACAACAGCTAATGTTTTTCAACCTACTTATGGTGGAGGAAAAGCAGATGGTTTTGTCGGTAAATTAAGTAATTCTGGAAATGTAATTCAACACTTAACTTACATGGGATTGAACGATTACGATCAAACTTTTATGTTGGAAATTAATCAAGACGATGAAGTTTATTTAGTTGGTCATTCTTTAGGAGGAAATTTCCCGATTTTGAATGCCAATTATTCTGTCCCAAAAAGCACTCAGTTCATTGCTCATCTAGATAAAAATTTGTCTAATTTGATTCAATCTACCGTTTATGGAAATGGCAATCCAAATCAAGTAAATATTTCACCTTCTGCGTTTCTAGTGGATATTTGTGGAAATGTATATGTATCTGGATGGGGAGCGAATATTCTTCAAACGCAGCCTTTATCAAATATGCCGGTAACACCAGATGCTTTTTTAAAAAATTCACCAAATGGATTTGATTTCCATTTATTCGTTTTGGATAGGGGGTTCGATGAAGTGAAGTATGCAACTTACATGGGTGGAAACCAAAGTGATGAACATGTTGATGGTGGTACTTCTCGCTTTGATAAAAATGGAGTAGTGTATCAGTCTGTCTGTGCAGGATGTTGGGGAAGAAGTGATTTTCCATTTCCACCAGACATGGATGTTTGGTCAAAACAAAACTTAAGTACAAAATGCAATAATTTGGTTTTTAAATTTGATTTTCAATTAGTCCCTACAGCAAAGATTAATGTTATTGAAGACACTACATGTGCCCCGGCTCGTATTGTTTACAAAAATCAAAGTGTTTCCTTTGATAAGTTTTATTGGAAATTTTCCGATACTGAAATTGATTCAACTTCCATGGAAATAACTAAAAAATATTTGGCTGGTGGTGATTATACTACGACTTTGTTTGTAAAAAGTGATATTTGTAAACTGACGGATCAGGTAATTTATAAATTAAGAATTGTTGACAGTGTGTCATTAGAGCCTTTTCCTGCCTTAGAATATTGCGATTCAAAATCAATAAAATTCACACCTAATTCATTCGGAACTGCTAAAAGATTCCATTGGTCAACTTCAGGGGTTTTTCTTGATTCAATTAACCCAATTGATTCTACATTAAGAACTTTGGTAACCCCACCATTTAACTATTACTTAAAAGCATCCAATGGGTTGTGTGAGAAAATTGATACTTTAATTATTACTAAACTTTCAGATTCCTTATCCTTGTTTTCTGATTCAATTTTTTGTTCCAAATCTGCTTTAATTGTAGGTAGTTTGTCTCAAAAAAGACCTGAATTTACTTTCAATTGGACCCCTTCCAACCAGATCATCCAACAAAAAACGTTCGATTCGGTTGTAGTGAATTCAACGTATAAAGGGTTGTTTTATTTGACTGCTTCAGCTCCTAACGGTTGTTTGTTCAAAGATTCTATTTCCATTCGAAAAATTGACAGTCTTATTCTTCAAACTCCTAAATTAATTGAAGTATGTACTCCTTCTTTAGTTAATTTAAAGGTATCTTCATCTGTTTACAATTCACTTTTTACTTGGTCTAATAACTCTGATTACAAAGACACATTGCAATCCAGTTTTGATTCCATTTACCCCCCTTTTAATTTGACTAAAGATTCTATCTTTTATGTTTCTGCGCAACGTGGTGATTGTAAAGACCAAGACACGATACGAATCACGCTTTTGAAAAACAGGTTAAAACTCTTCAAAGATACACTGCTTTGTACGCCTCAATTAATTCCTCTTTCAACAACTTTTAAAAGTGATCTTTCTCATTTTGAATATGAATGGTTACCAAAAGATTCTATTGTTGCTCAATTGGATAGCATGCATGTGAATGTTTTCCCAAAGACAAGTCAATATTTTACTCTATCTGTGAAAAATTCAACGTGTCAGTTGAAAGATTCTGTTTTCATTGATTTATCAAAAGTAGTTGGTGTGGAGAAACTTTCTTCTTTAGAATATTGTGCTCCTATCCAGATTACTCTTACCCCTAAAACGAAAGGTGAAGTCACCAATTTTATTTGGGCATCTGATAGCTCTTTTCAACGTATTATTCAAGAAGGCTTAAATTCAAAATTAGATTATAAAGTACTAAAAGATAAGATGCTTTATTACAAAGTAATGAATGCCTCGTGTGAGAAAATTGATAGCGTTTTTGTTCGCATTTTATCGTCAAAATATGATTTACTAGGAGATACTTCTATTTGTAAATCTTCTCAAGATACATTACAATTTAAATTCGGGAAATCAGCAACTCAAAACTTTAATTTTGAATGGAAACCAAGTTCGTTGATAACGCCTGTCAATGATAGTGTAGTGGTTGTTCGCACAGACAAAAGTCAGTATTTTTATGTAACCGTAAAAGGCGCCAATAATTGTGTGATTTCCGATTCTATTTTTGTAAATGTAGTTCCCAATGTTCAGCTCACACCTGTTGGATTGGTTGAAATTTGTCAACCCGATAAATTCAAAGTGACACTCAATTCTCTAGGTACAGCCAATCAGTATTTATGGTACAAAGACCGAGGTAAAAAAGAACTGATTGCGAGTTCTTCTGATTCAATTATTGAATTGTTTTCTCCTATAAACACTAAGTTTTATTATAGTGCGAGTAATGGAGATTGTTTGTTTGAAGATTCACTTCAGCTTAACATTATACAAAACAGCATGAAAATAACGGGGAATACTTCCGTGTGTTATAAATCATTAGATACATTGAAAGCGACTGTAGAATCCTACAAACAATTTTATTCTTTTGATTGGTATCCAAAAGCTTCTATCCGAGAAATAATTTCCGATACTACAGTTCTAATTTATCCTAAAAAAGAAGAATATATTTATGCGATTGGTACTGGTGTAGGAAATCAATTTGTTCCTTGTACAGTCAAAGATTCCATAAAAATCACACTGAAACAAAATAATTTAATTGATTTTAAAATTACTGCATCTAAAACAGAAGTGATAAAAGGGGGAGAAGTGACACTTTCTGTTCCACCTGAATTGGGTACCTATGTTTGGTCACCAAGTGATCAATTAACGATAATTTCCAATCATTTAGTGAAAGCGAAAATTCTAGAACCTTCTGTTTTTTCTGTTGTATTACAAAATGAAGGTTGTACCGTTTACGATACTATTACAATTAATTTAGCAGATTTACAATGTGATTTCCCATTTGTGTTTGTTCCGAATGCATTCACACCTAATCATGATAATGAGAACGATGTACTTTATGTTAGAGGTGGAATTGTAAAAGAAATTTTATTCCGAATTTATAATCGTTGGGGAGAAAAAGTATTTGAATCAACTTCGCTCGATAATGGTTGGGATGGTACTTTTAAAGGGGAATTGTTGCCACCTGATGTGTATGATTATTATTTACTAGTGGAATGTGTTGGAGGATTGAAAAATCAACTACAAGGAAATGTAACTTTGATCCGATAAAAAAACAGAAAAATCATGAGAAAATCGATTGGTGACAGAATTAGTATTGAGGAAACTCCTAAAAAAACATCGGTAATTATTTATCCTGAAAATAAGTTTTGGGAAAAGGGTTTAATGAGTGCATGGTTTTCAATGTGGTTGGTCATTGGTACAACAATGTCTTGGTCACTTTCATTGAAACTTACAAATCAAGAAAAAATAATCGTTGTTATCTTTTTAGCTTTTTGGGTTTTTTATGCTTTTAAGGTTGGACGTTCACTTTTTTGGTTGATGTGGGGAAAGGAGCTCATCCGAATTACACCTGATGGGTTTACGTATAAAAAGTCAATTAAAGGATATGGAAAATCAACGAATTATTTCTTAGAAAACATCAAGTCTTTTTCAATGAATTTCCCAAAAGATAATTCCTTTCAAGCAGTTTGGGAAAATTCACCTTGGGTACAGAATGTGGAACGTATTCATTTTGAGTACATCAGTAAAACCATTAAGTTTGGTAGAAAATTGACCGAAAAAGATACAGAATTACTCTTCAAATTAATTACGAAGCGAATTGAAGAATATTTGAAAGTCAAAAAATAAGAGCGTATTTCAGGTTTTCCGAAAGGTTTCTTTGTGTCAAATAAATAATTTTCAAAATAGTTTTAATTTTTAGCAATTTATGAATTTATCGAAAGCAGAATTGCGTGATTTTTTAGATGCAAAAGTAGATGAATTCAATACCGTTAATTTTATTGAACCTGATCCAGTAAGTGTTCCACATCGTTATTCACTAAAAGAAGACATCGAAATTTCTAGTTTTTTAGCATCTTCGATAGCTTGGGGAAATCGAAAGATGATTACTAAAAATGGGCACCGTATGATGGATTTATTGGGAAACGCTCCATTTGATTTTGTCATGTCTCATTCTGAAGCCCAACTTAAACGTCTAGAAGGCTTTGTACACCGAACTTTTAATGGAATTGATTTTACTTATTTCATTCAAGCATTGAGGCACGTTTATACCCATCATGGTGGATTAGAAGCGGTGTTTATTAAATATCAAACAGAGGATTCGTTACAACCTGCGATTCATGCATTGCATCAACTTTTTTTCGAAATACCACATCCTGCTCGCACTAAAAAACATGTGGCAGATCCTAATAAAGGAAGTGTGGCAAAAAGAATCAATATGAATTTGAGGTGGTTATGTAGAAAAGATAAAAAAGGGGTGGACTTTGGAATTTGGGACATTTCTCCCTCAAAACTTTCGTGTCCTTTGGATGTTCACTCAGGAAATGTAGCACGAAAATTAGGATTAATCACAACTCCTAAAAACGATAAAAAAGCATTAAATGAATTGGATTTGAACCTAAGGTCTTTAGACCCTTTAGATCCCGTGAAATATGATTTCGCCTTGTTTGGTTTGGGTATTTTTGAAAACTTTTAAAGTATCTTTGCACGAGTTTAAGAATAGAAAGAAAAATAATACAAATGAAGATTAATTTAATAGAAGAGTTAAAATGGCGAGGAATGATTCAGGATGTA
>CAMCQL010000144.1 GCA_945877005.1 Chryseobacterium gleum | reverse complement strand
TTACCTTACACAAAACGCCAACATTTGATTGATGAAAACATTGGTAATCCTAAAACTGTAGGTAATTATTTACAGAAATTAGAAGAAAATGGTTTTTTAAAATCTATAAAAGTGGGTAAAGAAAAACTATATTTGAATGAACCATTATTGAAAATTTTAGAAGGTCAAACAGACTAAGAAATGAATAACGGCAGAAAATGCTAGAAAGCTTTAATTTCAACTATAAAGAGAGAAAAAATAAAATAAGAAACCCCACTCAAATTACTTCGAGTGGGGTTTCTTTTTATCTGTATATTCTACATTTCAAATCGCTTCATTACCTTTTTTAAAACCAACGTAACCACAAAACTCACGATAGCACCAACAAAGGCAAGAATAATCGTGTGTGTCTATTAGCAATGAAAGAAAATGTTTTTTTTTTAGAAAGTGAGAATTTTACTTTAGTAATTGAAATTAAAAACAAGATCGCATGATATTCAAATATTAATGCTTTATTAAAAGGTTAAATATCCTTAAAAGAAAAAAATATAGAAATTTTTTTATTTTATTTTAACTAATAAAAACTAAATTTGGTATTAATAATGTTCAAGTCAATTAACATACTGCTTATCATAATAATGGGTGCGACTTCACTTCCCTTCAAGCCAATTACTTGTGGTACGAGAACTGAAAAAAGTTGTTGTTCTAAGAAATCGAAAATTAAAGAGTGTTGTAAGAAAAGCAAAAAAAAATCGGTGGAAAACCATAAGTGTGGTGGTAAATGTAAAGACAAATCATGTAATTGCCCAGTTTCAAGTCTTAGTTTTACACTTCCCACTACAATTGAAATCCATAAAAAAAATTGGGGTGCCACGATTGAGAAACAAAAATTTAATCCATTAACATTATTTCCTTCTTCAGGATTCTCTAATATTTGGACTCCTCCAAATATTGTCTAACTAATCATAGATAGCCAATAGTCTGTCTAATTGTGAGCATAGCTTACAATCAAATTTCTTAGTACAAACTTTACATTTTATAGAATGAGTCCAATCGTTAGAATATTGCTAGCAACATTAGTGTTGCCAACATCAATAGCATGTAATGCTGAAATCAAAAACAGAAAAACAGAAAATGTTAAAATCGATGGTAATTGTGGTATGTGCGAAACAACCATTGAAACAGCAGGTAACATTAAAAAAGTTGCCAAAGTGGATTGGGATAAAGACACAAAAATGGCAATTATCACCTATGATAGTACGAAAACAAATCAAGATGAAATCTTAAAACGTATTGCATTGGCTGGTTACGATAACGATAAGTTTCTTGCGCCTGATGATGTGTATAGTAAACTGCACGGTTGTTGCCAATATGAAAGAGTAACTAAAACAGCTATTGTTAAAACAGAGGTTGTTGAAGACCATTCTTCGCACAATCAAGATGCAAGAACAACAGAGAAGACAACAGAAACTGCCCAAGAAGTAAATCAGTTAAAATCGATTTTCGATAACTATTTTGCTTTGAAAGATGCTTTGGTAAAATCTGATGGAAAATTAGCTTCTTCAATTGCTAAAGAATTACTTTCAAATATCAATGCCGTAAATATGACCAAACTTTCAACCGATGAACATACTGTTTGGATGAAAGTAATGAAGGATTTAGCTTTATACACCGAGCTTATTGAAAAAACAAAAGATGCAGGTCATCAAAGAGACCATTTTACATCGCTTTCAAAAAATATGTATACTCTTATTAAAGTTTCAAAACAAGAAACCCCAATCTATTACCAAAATTGTACAATGTACAATGATGGCAAAGGAGCAAATTGGTTGAGCAAAGAAAGTAGAATAAAAAATCCTTACTACGGTTCGCAAATGCTGTCTTGCGGTAAAACAGTAGAAACAATTAAATAAAATTTCAAACAATTAAAATAAATAAAATGAAAAATTCCACAATAGCAATCTTTGCGGTTTCAATTTTTGCTTCCACAATTTCATCGTGCAAAAAACACGATATGGATGATATGAACCACGATGCAGGTCATACGATGCTAAATATAAATTATCCAGCAGCTTATGTCGTAAATGGAGCATCTAATAATATTTCAGTTATCAAACTTTCTGATAATACTGTTTCTGAAACCATTAGTTTGAATGGAGCAACATTTCCGCATCACATTTACATAAACCCAGCAAAAACTAAGTTAGCAGTTGCTATAACTGGAACCGACCTGAGTGGAGGTCACGCAGGTCACGGTGGAACAACTACTGGTTTAAAAGTTCAGATAATTGATGTTGTAACTGGAATGATTGACAAAGAAATTTCTTTGGCTAAATTACCACATAATGCCATTTTCAATAATGCAGGAACTGAACTTTGGATTGGACAAATGAATACTATTCAAAGCCAAGTTTTAGTTTACAAAACATCAGACTGGACACTTCAAAATACCATAAATGTTGGCAAGGGCCTTTCAGAAGTTACATTTTCAAACGATGGAACGATGGCTTTTGCTTGTAATACAATGGATGGAACGGTTACCCTTATTGATGCCAATTCAAAAATGATACATACAACACTTACAGTTGGCACTGACCCTGTTGGTGCTTGGAGTGCGAGTAATGGCAAATTGTATGTTGATAATGAGATGAGCCAAACCATTTCCGAAATTTCTGTATCGGGGATGAACGTAACAAGTACCATAAACTTAGGCTTCAAACCTGGTTATGTTGCATACCATACAGCAAGCGGGGAACTGTGGGTTTCTGATGCCACTAACGGAAAAGTAATTTATTATACTATAGTTGGCAGTGTTTGGACTTTGCAAGGCAATATATCAACTGGAGCAGATGCGCATGCAATAGCGTTTAATAATGAGGGAACCAAAGCATTTGTAACGAATCAAGGCGAAGGAACTGTATCAGTCATTGATGTTGATTCTCACTCAGTTCAAAAAACTATTAAAGTTGGACAAAAACCAAATGGTATTGTCATAAGACAATAAACATATTGATTACTAGAGTGACTGATGTATAAAAAACGTCACTCTATTAAGTTAAATTAAGACCAATTAGTATTCATCCAACGAAAAATAAATGGATGGTAACGAATTATTCAAAAAAATAAAAATGAAAAAAACACTTTTATCCTTGTTACTTATATGTTTAATAAACGTAGGATTTACTCAAATATCAAAAGCGGAATTGCAAGCAAGTGGTTTAACTTGTAGTATGTGTAATTTGTCAATTAAGAAAAGTTTAGAAAAAATAAAATTTATTGACTCCATTGTTTCAAGTATCGAAACAGCATCGTATATACTCACATTTAAGCAGGGTGAAATTGTCGATTTTAATCGAATTAAAAATGCTGTTGAAAGTGCAGGTTTTACGATAGGGCAATTAAGTTTTGTTACACAACTCAGCGGGGTAAAAGAATTAACTAAAAATTCATTTACACTTGATGGAGTGGAATTCAGAGTGAATGAAGATTTTAATAGTACAAATCCCTACGTTGAATTCTATATCACAAACAAAGGATTTTTAAATGAAAAAAGATTCAATAAGTTTAAAAACACAAATTCATCGGATAAAAACGTAATCAATATTTCAACTCTTTAAACTATGAAATTATGCTTTTTACTTACGGTTGTAATATTAATTTACAGTTCTTGTAATTCACAAGAACTGTTCGTGTTTTCGGAACCTGCAAGTAACATGCCGAAAGGAAATTTAGGGCTTCGATGGATGAATAGCACGATGAAAAAAATAAATGAAAGTGGTAGTATTTCTCATACCATGCCAGAATTGATGTACGGAATCAATAATAAATGGATGATCCATGCAACAACCTTTATGAGTAACCTAAATAAATCCTTGGATTTAGAGGGAGCTTCCTTTTATATGAAACATAAGTTTATAAATAAAGATGATGTAAAAAAACACTTCAGAATGGCAGGTTTTGGTCGTTATAGTTTTAATAAATCAAAGATTCATCAAGAAGAAATAAATCTAATAGGCCATAATACTGGTTACGAATTGGGGTTAAATGCTACAAAATTATCAAATAGAGTAGCAATAAGTTTTGCAGTAAGTTTTATGAAGGCTCTAAATAATGGACAAAAAAACTTATTTCCAAAATTTATAACGGACAAAGCAATCTATTCAACTTTATCATTCGGTAAATTAATATTACCGAAAAAATATACCGATTATAGACAAACAAACATTAATTTGATGTGTGAATTTTTAAGTCAAAATTTACTTCACGATGATAAAAAATTTGTGGATATAGCTCCTTCAATTCAATTCATATTCTTAAGTAAAATACGACTTGACTTAGCTTATCGACAACAATTATATTCGAATATGGTACGTACAGCTCCGAATGGATTTTTTATTCGATTAGAATATAATTTTTATAATATTTATTAATAAATTTTATAAAAACAAAACCCCACTCAAATCACTTCGAGTGGGGTTTCTTTTTGTCAGTCTATTCTACTTTTCAAATCGCTTCACTACCCTTTTCAAAACCAACGTAACCACAAAACTCACGATAGCACCAACAAAGGCAAGAATGATCGTTTTCAAATAGTCGTGCGTATCAATCATTGCACAAACGGTAAACACCGTTCCGGTTAATGTTCCTGCACTGGTTGTATGGTCGTGATGAGGTTGCATAGTTAGTAGGTCTTAAAGCGTTTATTAATTCTCACTTTCTACAGTAGACTGCGATACTGCAGAAGCCACAGAACCACCAACCATCAAATACTCTCCAATAGTTGAGATAATTTCAGGTAAGTGAAAAGGAGTTGCTAATAATGCACCACCTGCAGCAGCTAAACCCAAACCAATATTTCGTAATATTTTGAAGAAATTCGGTGTAGGTGATTTTATTCTTTGAACTAAATTCATTTTTTCAATTTTTAAAAGATGAGTAAATAAATGAACGCACACAAGTACACGTCCATTTTCAAATTCAATTAAGCAACTTCAATTACTTTCAACGAATTGAAAGCACCATTCTTCAATGGGTATTGAAGTGCATTCACTTGTTGGAAAAATTCCAACTTCAACAGAAAGAACTTTGTGCCAGTTCCAGCAGGCACCGCAGTTGGAGTCAATGCAACATTCGAGGAAGCAGCAGTAGTAGCCAAATTCACCACATTCGTCAACTTAAAATCAACCACACCAGTCACAAAATTGACATTCCCATAACCACCTGTAATGCTTACATGAGTAGCACCTGGAGGCCAAGTCAAATC
>CAMCQL010000143.1 GCA_945877005.1 Chryseobacterium gleum | reverse complement strand
CTTTTTGTTTAATTAATGTTATATTTCTAAAGAATCACAACTTTTTTAGTTAAGTTATATTTTCCTTGTTTGATGTTCAAGTAATAACATCCAGATTCAATTTGATGATTTAGTTTAATTGTATGTTTTACTATCGAATTTGTTGAATTAGTGCTTTCGGTTGTTATAATTTTACCTTGTAAATCAACTAACTCAAATTGTACTTCTTCATTATTTGATTTAAAATTGATTGTAAAACCATCTTTTTTATCTGTTGGATTTGGGTAGATTTCGAAGTCCATTTTTGATAGGGGACTATCTTCAATTTCAAGTAATCCTCTTAAGGTGATATCATCGATGTACAAGTTATTCGCGAAATCTGAAGCTGTAAATTCTAGTTTAAACATTGCTTTAGTATCGTTACTTGTAATTTTCAATTTCTCTCTAGTTAAAAAGAAATGCTCCCATTGATTTCCTGCAGGAGTAAAATCTTTTCCACTTGAGTTTCCTGCATTCGCTATTTTTTGCACGGATTTATTATTAATTGTTTCTAATAAAGACCAACTTTCTCCACAGTTCGATGATTTATAAATTTTTAGTTCATCTGTTATGTTTGCGTCGTCAAATGTATTGGTAGCAAAAGAATAATTAAAATGTAGTTCCGTATTTGATGTTGTAGTTAAATCAATTGCAGGTGTAATTATAACATCTTTACTTCCACCTAAACGTTGTGAAGCAAATAATTCTTTGTTAGTGTTAACGTCGAAGTTGTTTAATTTCAGAGCTTTGTTGTCATAGCTTGTTCTAACAATATTCCAAGAAGGTAAATCATTACTTTCATTTCTTGTAATAATGTTTTCTTGAGTTAAATTTTCGAAGTTTTCATACATTGTTTTTTTGTCAGTTGTAGTTGGACTAACACATACGTAATCATCTATAGTCAATGAATCAATTCCTTTTTCATTTTCTACAATTAAAGTAACCTTTTTACATCCAGGTAAAGCAAATGTCACTATTGGTTCTGTTTCGTTTGAAGTAGAAGGCGTTCCATCTTGAAATTTCCATGTTCTTTTAGTTACAATAGAATTCCAAGATTGATCTTTGAAAATCACTTGTGAATTAACACAAACATTTCTATATGTACCTTCAGCATTTGGTTCAACTTTTCTAACCACTCTGAAATCAGCTTTTGGTTTTGCTGTAGCAACTTTAGTAAAATCAATTTGCTTACTATCGTATTCAGTCCCTGTTGAAGCTAAATTAGTTGTACTAGAAAGATTTTTACGACTACTTATAGAACTGGTTAAATTAGCTAACATAACTGAAGCTTGTTCTTTTGTAAACATATTAGAGCAATAGGAGTATTCCATGTAATTTTGAATGTTTTCAACTGTTCCAATTTTAGTTGTAACGCTTATAGAGTCAAGCTCTAAATTACCGGATACGTTTTCTGCATTCCATCCATAAATTCTTAATTTAAGGGTATCCTTTGTCCTTAAGTCTGAGAATTTTTTTGCTAAATCAGTTAAAACAACTGCTTTTTGTTCGGTGTCGCTTGTGAAAATTAACTCATTTTTTGCTATTCTCATACTTGGAGATAAAATGAAAGTTGTAGCAGATATAGTTGTGTCAGAGCAAAATTCATTTCCCTTTAGAAGATAATTAACAGTGTATTTTCCAGTAGCACTTTTCGAAAGGTCTATTTTACCCGTTGCGTCGATAGTCAAACCTGATACAGGTAAAAAATTCCCTTTAATATTACCGGTTATGATTGGTTTAATTTCACCTTTTTGGTTATTGATAAGTGTGTAAGAAACTTTTGTAGGTTTGTTTAAAACAATTGTAATCGAATCGTTGAAGGTTTTACATTGTGTAATAAGTGAGTATTTTATTTTGTATTTCAATGAATCCAACTTAGATTTAGTTACATCAATTTCTCCAGTTGAAGGATTAATAGTTAAATTGTTACTCGCGCTAAAAACTCCACCATAAATAGTATTTGAAGTGAATGTTGGTAATAAGTTAGCAGTTACGTTACAGGTTTTAGAAGGGTAAGAAACCGTTCCACTGAAATCTTGAAGTGAATCAACAACAGTAATGTTAGTTGAAATTCTTGATTCACAGTTATCAGCATCTTTACTCGTATATGTTATCTCGAAGTTGCCAAATTTGCTGTTAGAAAAATCAATTTCTCCAGTGCTACTGTTAATGTTCAAATCTAAATTCGTTGTTGAAAATATACCGTTTTGATTACCAGTAACGACAGGTTTTAGTTTGTTTTTTTGACAAAAGACACTGTTAGAGTATTTGAACGAAGTAGAAACTCCTGTTTTAACGATCAAATTAACTGAATCCAGTTTTTGTTTGTTGTTACATGAGGTAGAGTCTATTTTGTAGTAGATTTTATAGGTGCTGTTTACTGATTTTGCTAAATCAATTTCTCCGTTTAATGGGTTAATTTCTAGACCTTTTTTATTTGTACTAAATACACCACCTTTAGTAAAATTTATTCCAAAGTTTGGTGTGTAAAATCCAGATGATTTACATAAAATACTTGGATAATTTAAAGCCGTTAATCCAATAGTATTTGGTGTGATATTTATTACTGTTTTCTTAATGACAGTTGGACAACCATCTGTTTGATTTAATGTATAAGTCACTTCATATGATCCAGGATTGGATTTAGAAAGGTCAATTACACCAGTTGCTGTTTGAAGTGATAACCCTTCAGTTGAAGTAAAATTACCACCAGGTATTCCTGAGATTATTGGAAAGATTTTACCTTCTTGGCAATTTGTGTTTCTAGAATAACTAATATTTGCAACAGGATAGTTTTCAATTACTATTGATGTTGATTTTTTGATTTCAGATGTAAGTTCTGTTTTAGGAAGGGTGTAAGTTATTGTATATTTACCTGGTTGAACTTTGCCTAAATCAATTTCCCCTGTAGCAGGATTGACTGATATTGTTGAAGAGAACACACCGCCTGGAGTGAAGTTCAAAGATAATTTTGGTGATGGGTTTTGACCATTGATACATTTTATCGTGTCATATGTAAATTCAATAGATGCAGTAGGAGTAGGTATTCCTTGTACTATAATAGGAAGATTTGTAGTAAAACCATCTTTATTACTTCTAATTACAATGTTTTTAACTCCATTTTCGTTTCTGCCTATTTTGAAATTGAATTTTGTTACATCTAATAGATTATTGATTGAAGGAGTTATTTTGAATTCATAATATTTATTCAAATCAATTGCACCAGTTTGGTTTCCCGCTATGGTGTCATTGTTTTTACCCCCTAAAGCCCAAGAAGTAAATCCAAATGATTTTGATGTTGAAGATGATTTTGAAACTCCATTTGCTCTTAGTGGAAATTGATTTATTTTATCTATTTCTTTTATAGGTGTAATGTCAACAGTTGAATTGTCATTTATTTTCGTGCTATCTAAATTATAAAAAAGCGTTTGATTATCAAAACATGATTGTGGATTTGAAATTGATGGTTTAGGACAACTTCTGTATCCTTTTGTTTCAGGAGTGTCAGAGATAAAATCATCTCCACAAGCTACTTCAGGATCATTTCCTGGCCCCCATACATGGTAAAGCCCCAAATAATGACCAATTTCGTGAGTCAATGCTCTAGAACTGAATACATCTGAAGTTCCTATACTACCTATATAATTATGTTTAATGATAATACCGTCTGCAAAAAATCTGTATGAAGGTATTCCCTCGCTTGTCGGGAAATAAGCATAACCTGCTGCTCCGTTTCCAATTGATTTTACAACCCAAATATTTAAATATTTTGATCGATCCCATTGGTTTAGTTTTGAGTAATCATCAGCGCCATTTGTTAAGTGTGACTGAATATGGACAATACCATTTGTAGGTTTTCCAAAAGGATCTAAAGTAGGTAGTTTGAACTCAAAGTTACAATTAGCAATTAAATCTTTAAATGCTGCATCAACATCAGAAGTGTCTTTATTGAGTTTTTGAAAATCATCGTTTAGTATCGCAACTTGATTAATCACTTGTTGGTCTTTGATGTTTTCTGATCCATTATCATGGATGATATGAAACACTATTGGAATCACGTATTTACCTCTTTTACTAGCGTTTTTACCATCAAATGACTTTGAATTTTGAAGTAATTTCTCAAAATCTTTCCTCAATTCTGGTTGCTCGTTCCATAGATTTTGTTGTGCTTCAGCATGGCTACACCAATTTTTTGTTTTTTGAGCAAAAAAGTTGCCAGCTGAGATTGTAATAAGTGTTATTAATGTAAATAGTTTGATTCTCATCTTTATTTAGATTATTTGTTCTACTTACAAAAATAATTTAATTTATTAAAAAATGATTAATTTAAATTTATTTGTTTGAAATCTCTTTGTTGTTAAATAAATCATAACCTCTTTTAAAAAATGAATTATGATGTGATTTATATAAATTTATAGTTTCATTCTTGTGGATAGCGTAATGAAAAAATTATAAATTATTTTAATGGTTGAATTTACTTTTCAACTTTTATTTAAATAGTTATTAATTTAAATAAAAGTTGTGAATATGAACAAAAAGTATTTTTAAAACACTTGTAAATTTTTGAATAATTTCAGTTAGTTGTATTTTATCGAAGTATTGAGATATTAAGTTTAGATTATTATTTCACAAAAAAGTTATTTTACTTAACTGATATTTGTTCAATTTTGTATTGTGTTGTAAATTAGCAGTTGCTATTATTCAAATTGCTGATTGAAAGCTGTTTGATTTTTCCCATAACTATTTAAGGTTAATTTTACGTTAAGAAGTGTTCCTCTCAGAATATTACTAGGAATAAGTGCTAATTTTGATTCAAATTAAAATTTATCGTTATGTCCATTTTGAAATTTTTTTTACCGAAAGACAAAGTGTTTTTTTCATTATTTGAGCAAGCTAGTGGTAATTTAGAATCATTAGCAGGGAAACTTGTTAATGTTGTAAATGAGTCTGACTATAACAAACGTGCAGCCCTTGTGAAAAGCATGAAAGAACTTGAGAATGAAAATGATAAATTGACACATACTATTTTTGTTGAATTAGGTAAAAATTTCATAACGCCTTTTGATAGAGAAGATATACACAGTTTAGCTACAGCTTTAGATGACATTGCTGATTACATATATGCTGCTGCTAAAAAAATTAATTTTTATAAAATAGAACCAACGAATGATCAGGGAATTAAAAAGATGGCTGATGCAATTAAAGAATCAGTGTTGTCAGTAAATTC
>CAMCQL010000142.1 GCA_945877005.1 Chryseobacterium gleum | reverse complement strand
GCAAGGAACGCAACACCAGAATTAATAAATTTCATGGCGACTCATGGTAGAGGTTTAATCTGTGCTCCGTTGATTGAAGATAGATGCGAAGAAATTGGATTGGACCTAATGGTACAAACAAATTCTGCCGCTTATGAAACTCCATTTACGGTTTCCGTTGATTTAATTGGTCATGGATGTACCACTGGAATTTCAGCTCAGGATAGAGCTAAAACAATTTTGGCTCTGATTGACCCTGATTTAAATCCTGAAGAATTAGGTAAACCTGGACATATTTTTCCTTTAAGAGCAAAAAAAGAAGGAGTACTAAGAAGAGCAGGACATACAGAAGCAGCAATTGATTTAGCAAAACTAGCAGGATTTGAACCAGCAGGTATTATCGTTGAGATTTTGAATGAAGACGGAACAATGGCAAGGTTACCCGAATTATTGGAAATTGCTAAAAAGTTTGATCTTAAAATTATTTCAATTGCTGATTTAATTGAATACAGACTTAAAAATGATACGCTAATTGATGCTGTTGTTGAAGTTGACATGCCTACTAAATTAGGAGACTTTAAATTACATGCTTTTAAAGTGAAAAATTCTGGTCAAGAACACCTTGCATTGGTAAAGGGCTCGTGGTCACCCGAGGAACCAATTTTAGTTCGAGTTCACTCTTCATGTATTACAGGAGATATTTTCGGGTCATGTAGATGTGATTGCGGTCCACAATTAGAAAAAGCCATGGAACTGATTGAAAATGAAGGTAAAGGAGTAATTGTTTACATGAACCAAGAAGGTAGAGGAATTGGTTTGATTAATAAATTAAAAGCGTATAAACTTCAAGAACAAGGACTTGATACTGTAGAAGCAAACATTGAATTAGGATTTAAAGGAGATGAACGCGATTATGGTATCGGTGCACAAATTCTACGTCAATTAGGCGTAAATAAAATGCGACTTTTATCCAATAACCCAACAAAAAGAACGGGCTTAGTGGGATATGGTTTAGAAATAGTTGAAAATGTTGCCATTGAAATCGAAAGCAATGTCCACAATGAATCTTATTTACGTACTAAAAGAGATAAGATGGGTCATTCACTCAAAATGAAAGGGAAATAATGCTTCGAGCGACTTCAATCCACCACAAATACGGTGATTTAACTATATTAAACGATGTGAGTCTTTCAATAGAAAAGGGAGAAATAGTTTCTATCGTAGGATCTTCTGGAGCAGGAAAAACGACACTTTTACAAATTTTAGGCACATTAGAGCGACCAACAAGTGGTAGTTTTACGATTGACGGCATCTCCCCTTTAGATTTATCAAAAAAAAAAATAGCTGCTTTTAGAAACCAGTCTATAGGTTTTATTTTTCAATTCCACCAATTACTGCCTGAATTTACTGCCCTTGAAAATATTTTATTACCTGGTTTAATTGGAGGGAAATCAATCTCCGAATTAACACCTAAAGCAAAAGAGTTGATGGAAATTTTAAATATTTCACATCGCTCTGAGCACAAACCATCGGAACTTTCAGGAGGAGAACAACAAAGAATTGCAGTAGCGAGATCACTCATCAATTCACCGAAAATCATCTTTGCAGACGAACCATCAGGGAATTTAGATTCCAAAAATGCGGAAGAACTACATCAATTGTTTTTTGAATTGAGAAATCGTTTCCAACAAACCTTTGTGATTGTTACACACAACGAATCTTTAGCCACAATGTCTGACAGAAAGCTGTTTATGCGTGATGGGAGGTTTGATACGAGCTTGTAAATAATTACAAAATCATACTATTACTAAGGTGATTAATTTTTATTCTTGTAATCAAAATTAATGAAAAGAAAAAAGTAGCCGATAACAGCTACTTTTTATTGTTTTAGCTAATTCAATAATTAGTTGAATTTAGAATCGATTTATTGTCAAAACTGATCCAATTCAACAACAGCTTGAAAAAATCTATTTTTTGGTAAAAAGTTATCTTCTAAACTAGGTGCAAATGGAATTGGTGTGTCCAAAGATGCAATTCGTTTTACAGGAGCATCTAAATTTGCGAAACAATTTTCATTGATCAAAGCAACCAACTCACCTCCTATTCCTCCAGTCAAACAATCTTCGTGGAGAACAATTACTTTACCTGTTTTTCTAACAGATTCATAAATAGCTTCCGTATCCAATGGTGCAAGGGTTCGTAAATCCAAAATATCTAAATCTAATTCAGGATGTTTCTCTGCAGCTTCCAATGCCCAATGTACGCCTAAACCGTATGTTATTATCGATATATTTGATCCTGCACGCACTGTTCTTGCTTTTCCAATTTCTACTGTGTAATATTCGTCTACAACTTCTTCACGAATACTTCTATACAAAAATTTATGTTCAAAAAACATTACTGGATTTGGATCTTCGATGGCAGCAGCAAGTAATCCTTTTGCATCTCCAGGGAATGCTGGATAAACAATTTTTAATCCCGGCGTATGAAAAAACCACGCTTCATTACTTTGACTATGGAAGGGTCCTGCTGCCGCTCCTGCTCCCGTAGGCATTCTGACAACAACATCCGCGTTTTGTCCCCATCTCCAATGTGATTTCGCTAAGTTATTTACAATCTGATTAAATCCACAAGTAACAAAATCAGCGAATTGCATTTCTACTACTGCCTTCATACCTGCAATTGATAATCCAAGACCTGCTCCCACAATAGCTGATTCACAAATAGGTGTATTGCGTACCCTACCTTTTCCGAACTCATCAACAAATCCTTCTGTAATTTTAAACACACCACCGTACTCAGCAATATCTTGTCCCATAATAATTAATTCTGGGTACTTCTGCATCGATTGTCTCAATCCATCAGAAATAGCATCGATATACCTTTTTTCAGTTTTAGGAGCATTTTCATTTCTTGTAGTTTGATGCTGAAATGGTTGAAATAAATCATTCACTTCAAGATCAGTTTGAGGTTCTATTTTTTCTTCAGCGAAGGCAATATCAAGTCCAGCTTGAATTTCTTGTTTAATTTCTTCTCTATAACTTTCAACTTCTTCTTTAGTTACAACACCTGTTTCAACTAAAAATGCTTCATAATTAAGTACGGGATCTTTTTTCGCCCAAGTATCTTGAATTCCTTCAGGATAATACTTTGTCCCTGATGCTTCCTCATGTCCTCTCATTCTGAAAGTCATGCATTCTAACAAAAATGGCTTAGGATTATTCCGCATTGAATTTGAAATCATTCTAACTGCAGACAATACTTCCAAAATATTATTACCGTCCACTTGATAAGCATTCATTCCATAACCAGCTCCTTTGTCAACAAATTGTTTGCATTTAAATTGTTCATTTGAAGGAGTTGAAAGTCCCCAAGCATTGTTTTCAACAACAAAAATAACAGGCAAATTCCAGACTGAAGCAACATTCAATGCCTCATGAAAATCACCTTCACTTGCACCACCATCTCCTGTAAATACCAACGTTGCTTTTTTCTCTTCTCTTAAATTTGATGCCAATGCAATCCCATCTGCCAACGCTAATTGAGGACCTAAATGCGAAATCATCCCTACTACTTTGTATTCCTGTGTTCCAAAATGAAAAGATCGGTCTCTTCCTTTCGTAAAACCGGACATTTTGCCCTGGAATTGAGCAAATAAACGATGAAGCGGTAACCCTCTTGAAGTAAAAACACCTAAATTTCTATGCATTGGTAGAATGTACTCTTCTTTATCCATACCTAATGTGGCACCCACAGAAATTCCTTCTTGCCCCCAACCAGAAAACCACTTAGAAATCTTTCCTTGACGCAATAAAATCAACATTTTTTCCTCTATTAATCGAGGTTTTAATATTGCTTTATAAATTTCTTTTAATTCTTTATCTTCAAAACCTTTACGGTCGAAATTTATTGTTCTTTTCTCAAGGATTTCCATATGTTCAAATTTGATGGTGTAAAATTAAATATTTCAAGCCATATCTTTTCGTCGTATTCAATTCTTTTTTCATTAAATCGTTAAAGGAACACTTTCATCTTCACTTAAAGATAGAATATATTTAAATCACTTTGGTCGATGTAATGATAAATCAATACTTTTGTAACTTATTCAAGACTCACTAATCACCTAATATTTATAGAAAATGAAGCATCCAAGTATCGAATTGCACGGTTCAAAATTAGAATCAGTTAAACGTTTTCACCCTTGGATTTTTTCAGGAGCAATAAAAACATCCACAGAAGACCTCATTGAGGGTCAAGTTGTTGATGTTTATGATAATAGAAACCAATTGCTCGCAAGAGGCCATTTTCAACCTAGCACGATTGCAGTACGTGTATTAACATTTGAAGACGTTTCCATCGATCAGCAATTCTTTGATACAAAAATCAATAATGCCGTTCAACTAAGATTTGCGTTAAATTTAATTAACGAAAATAATAACATCGCTCGATTGGTGCATGGTGAAGGCGATCAATTACCAGGTTTGATCATAGATTATTATGCTGGTGTAGCTGTCATTCAATGTCACAGTATTGGGATGTTTAACTCGACTGAATGGATAGCGAATGCCCTCAAAAAATCATTAGGAGCACAACTTATTGCCGTTTATTCGAAATCAAGTGAAACACTCCCTGCTCGTTTAGGAATTGAAAATAAATACCTATACGGTGAGGTAGTTACGCCACATTTAGCAATAGAAAACTCAATAAAATACCACATTGATTGGATCAATGGCCAAAAAACCGGTTTTTTTATCGATCAACGTGAAAACAGAAGTTTGGTTAAAAAATATGCAAAAGGAAAAAAAATTCTTAATACCTTTTGCTATTCGGGAGGCTTTAGCTTAGCAGGAATTCAAGGGGGTGCTGAATTAGCACATTCATTAGACAGCTCAAAAAAAGCAATTGAACTAACGGAAGGAAATGTAACATTGAATGCAATGGAAGCCAAACATAAATCAATTGTTGCGGACACCATGGAATACATCAAAGACCTTCCTGAAGATTACGATATTATTATATTAGACCCACCAGCATTTGCAAAACACAAAGACAAAAGACACAAAGCGATTCAAGGCTACAAAAGATTGAACGCCCATGCAATTAGACAACTAAAACCAGGTGGATTAATTTTTACGTATTCCTGTTCTCAAATAGTAGACAAATATTTATTTACAAATACGATCATTGCAGCTGCGATTGAAAGTGGAAGAAAAGTAAGAATTATTGAGCAACTTCACCAACCTGCAGATCATCCAATTAACGCATTTCACCCTGAAGGTGAGTATCTAAAAGGACTTGTAATTCAAGTAGATTAATGTT
>CAMCQL010000141.1 GCA_945877005.1 Chryseobacterium gleum | reverse complement strand
GATCAATAATCCATTCTTGAAAAAACCAGATTACTGCTGAAAATAAAAGGATTGCAATTGAACTTCGAACCAATCTCCAACGCAATTCTTCTAGATGCTCTAGGAAGGACATGTTATTTTGTTCCATAGGGAAGCAAAATTAGTAAAATAGTAGAGATACTACTCAATTACGGTTGACATTGTTCTATGAATATTTGAAGATGTAATCCAATTATTCAATTTTTAAAATAGAAGAATTTAGGATCTTAATTAACCTCTAGGTGTTTTAACCTCCTATTATGAAGCGCTTTCTTTGGTCGATAATTTAAACACAATCAATAAATAACTACTGAAGAGCAATCCGTTGGTAATGATGTAGGTTGTACTATTAAAGTTTTGTAATGCGAAAAAAGTATTGCATCCTAAGTTGAGGAGTAAAAAAACAATTGAAATTGTTCGGGTATTTATGGTAGTTCTTGGTGAAGTCGATTGAAGTGCTAACAGGAAAATTAATTGAACCGTTAGTTGTATAAAACTTGAAATACCTATGATTAATTGATTTGTTGCTGAAGATGATTGCATGGAATATAGCCCATAACTTATTAATAATGCCATAGAACTAGCTAGCAGCGCAGATGTTGTGTTTATTTTCATGTCTTAAACTTATTTAATATAAACTCTTGTAAATCATTCGTGTCAGATAGAAGGAGGTGGAGGTGGAATGGAAGCAAACAGGGCATTTATTTCATTGATAGTTCCGGCTAACTCCCAATTAGCCATTCCTTCTTTCCAAACATGTGTTTGTGTTGTTAACTCTCCGTTTTGAGCCATTTTCTGAAGTTGAGCCAATGTAAAGGGTCCACTATTTTGTCCGTTTTTATGAATTAGGTAACTCGTTGGAGGAGGAGGTGTGGGTGTAGTATTTTGGTTGAGGTTATTCATCATTCCTACCATTTGGTTCCCCAATGCACTTCCCATCATCATTCCAGTCATCATTCCTGCGGGATTCATGTCTCCGCCGTTTCCACCTAAGTTTACTTGACTCATATTCCCGAGGCTTTCGGCTCCCTTTTTAAGGACTTCAGCTTGCTGATTGAGAGTATGTGCTGCGATGTAGTTTGTTTCTGTTTGTAGTTTTTGTATACGTTGTGCTTCTTCTCGTTGGATTCTTTGTGATTCTTCTGTGTTTTCAATGTTGATTTTTTGAGTGTCCTGTATATTCTTTATGTCTACATCTGTTTGAGCAATGGTTGTTTTAGAGGTAAGTTCAGCAGTGATTTTTAATAATGAAGTATAGCCTTGACTTGATTTGTTAGGTTCAATCCCTTCAAAGTCAATTCCCTTTATGTTTATTCCAAAATCATTTTCAAGTCGTGGTTGTAGTTGCGATTTAACTAATTCGTTGATTTCTATAAGTTTTCGTTCTATTTGAAGTACAGGGATGTTCTGACTCGTTGGAAGGTTTGAAATTACACTCTTCGAATATTTACTAATAATATCTTTTATCTGCTTGTTTAAATCATCTAGATCAAAATTAATTAGTCGATTTAATTTTATAAAAGATCGGTAATCTGTAATGTTAAATGTGATTGTTCCTCTAGCGGCAATTGGCACTGCAAATTCAGTGAATTTTGGATCAAAAACATCAAAATAAGGAATTCCAAATTTAAGTTGAATGTTTCCTGAAAGGTTAATGAAGTAAATTTCTGCTTGAAATGGTGACTCTCCTCCGAATGCTAATCCAACCAAACTTGAAAGAATTGGAAAGTTAGCCGTCTTTATCGTTGTGTCAGTAGGACCCAAAATAAAATCTTGCGTGATGCCGTTGTTTTGTGTGTAAACAAAAACTGCTACTTCGCCTTCTTTTACTCTGAGTGTACTGCCGTATCGAATTGCATTTTCTTTTACAGAAGTACCTGCTTCGCCAGAAGGGCTCCATTTCCAAATTAAATATTCTTCTTGATCACAGCGAATGACATCCATCCATCCGCCCTCATTATTTTTACCGAAAATACCCATGCTCTTTCTTTCTTTCTTTTATTTCTTTAGCCCCTTTTCAATCATAAGTGACTCGAGGTACTTGATCGTTTCCTGGTCGTCCTTAAGAGAAAGTTTGGCCTTCATATAAAGTTGATTTGTTTTGTTCCCCCAAACTGTATTCCATCGTTGGATGTATTTACCTTCCAAGCTAATGCTTTTGAATACACTAATGTACTGAATTTTACTTAAAAATAGAGTGGTAAATTCAATAATTTCCTCCCTCGAATTGGGTACATGAAAGTTTAATATAAATTCTTCTTTTCTAGAGTCAATAGTCGACCAAAAATTAGCCGTTAACTGTGATCCCATTAGATGAAATACTTTCATTGGTAGAAGTATCCACCAAAAAAACCACCATTTGAATATTGTCCCAATGTTTCCATCGAATTTAGAAGATAATCCAAAATTTGAGGTCGTTCTTTGTGATTCAATTTGATCCAATCCTTCCAAGAAATTTTGAAGTGACTTTGGTGTAGAACTGTTTCTGAATTCTGCGCCACAATACGAACAATTGGAAGTGAATGAGGTGGTGATGGCATTACAACTTGCACATCTCAGAGTGTCGTTTTTCTTTTCTTCGTTTGAGGATGAATTCGCTGAAGATTGCCCTTTGTTCATTTGATGAATTCTTGCTTCAAGCACCATCTCAAATTCATCTTTATTTATCCCTAATTGAAGGGCTTTATTGACCAATACAGAGCGCTCTTTGTCTGTTATTGTCCCATCAATTAAGGCAAATTCAATCAGTTGTTCTAGTTCTTCGTGGTACATTTACTGTTTTTTTTCTTCGCAATTATTGTTTTCTGATAATTATAAACCACCGAATCAAATCTGCGGTTTATTCATTTGTTATTATTACTATTTATAATGCTGTCAAGTTTCTAAATTAACAATAAATATGTTTTCTATGTAAGTGAATTGATTTATTTACATAGAAAGAACATGTAATCTGTGCTTATTATATTTATTATCAAGTGTTTATTGCTTTTTGTAGAGTGTAAGTTATTCAATTGAATTTTGGCTGCTGTTTATCTTAAAATCAAAACTTTAGATAAGTTATAGTGTCAATTGAAAAATGCTTTATTAACAAGAAGGAAGGTTTATTTTTTCGTTGTCTTTACTTTGAAACAATAGGAACCTGTAACAAATTTTTTCGTTGTATTAGTATTCATACCAGTCATCCACATGCGATAATTTCCTTTGATAAAGAAATAGACACCAGAAGAATCGGAATGAGAATAGTTAATTGAATTCACTTCGTGGTAACTGCTGTCGCTCAATCCTGGAATTCCTAACATTCGTTCAGTTGCTCCTTTTGTCATTGGTAATGTTTGGTTCAATTGAAAAAGAGTGTCTGTTCCAATAGCGTGCTTTCTTGTATTTTGAGGTAGTACCCAGGTACTGCTGTCTGTTGGAACTATAAGGTAAAAAATTTCTTTTGTGGATTGAGATTGCGCTGATAAAACAGTATTAAAAGTTGCGTCTAAACTAAGACGTGAGCAATCGATGTGTTCCGACCAATCAGGTGTACTAAAACTAAAGTATAGATTATTGGAACTGTCTTCAGTGGATGTTCCATTGGTTTCTTTTTTGCAACCAACTAAAAGAAGGATACTGAAAATAAGTGCTGTTGGTTTTAAAATTGTCATTTAGTTTTTTTATTAAAAAGCTGTTAATCAATATTTTATTAATATTTTAAAAGAGTCTAATTTCTCATAAACTATTGTTAATGAGCTGTTTAAAACACTTGATTGATAATTTAACTTATTTTGAATAGCTTTTAACGATTCTATTAGAATGGTTAATGAAGTTTTATTTGATGTATATTTTCAAATAAATACAAGTTAATATACGCTTTGTTAAAAGTACCACGATTGCATTTTGAATTTTCATTTCTAATTGAAAGTTTTGAGCAGGGATTTGTTCATATAGTACACTGATTTTATAATTAGATGAAAGTATTACTATTTATGTTGTTGTAACATAAGTCACAGTTATTCCAAAATAATGCACCTAATATTGTTATATGTTTAACTTTAATAATTTGAAATTATGAAATCGATGTACTTAATTATTTCTTTTGCTTTTACTTTTTTAAGTGCTTGTGGTAAAGAAGAAGTAACTGTTGCGAATGAAGAAGTTGTTTTAACGAACGAAGAAAAATCTGACTTACTCTTTTTGAGAGAAGAAGAAAAATTAGCGAAAGATGTGTACACATATTCTTTTAATAAATACGGTCACAACATATTTGCAAATATTTCTTCTAGTGAACAATCACATATGAACAGTGTATTGACGCTCTTGAAAAAGTATAATTTATCAGACCCGATTGTTAATTCTGAAGCAGGAAAATTTTCAAATGTTGAATTGCAAGAGCTATACAATCAGTTGATAGCTATTTCCGATGGTTCAATTACGAAAGCATTTGAAGTAGGCGCAACCATTGAAGATTTGGACATCAGGGATATTCAAAATTTTAAAAATCACACATCAAAATCTGATTTATTGACTGTTTATAATAATTTATCATGCGGTTCAAGGAATCATTTGAGAAGTTTTGTTGGTCAATTAGGTGCTTACACCCCAGTGTATATAAGCCAAGTAGAGTATGATATTATTATTAATTCAACCCATGAACAATGTGGGAAGTAATTTATAAACTTTTATTTCAACTTTATTTAAGCCGTTTTTGAATAAATTATGTGTTTGTTAAAAATTGAAGTTTTTCTCTTGGTGAGTTTTATATGACAGTCCTACTTAAAGATAGTACCTTCGGTGCTGCTCCGCGGTGTATTTTTACACTATAGGTCACAACAATGCTAAGCAAGACATGTATCCATTGTGCGTTGTGATTTGCTTTCAAAATTGTATTTTTACACTATAGGTCACAACAAATACTTTTCAAATGTTGATTATCAAGGCGTTGTGATTTGTTTTCAAAATTGTATTTTTACACTATAGGTCACAACACAGAAGAACAGAATAAACAGAACGAAGAAGTTGTGATTTGCTTTCAAAATTGTATTTTTACACTATAGGTCACAACTTAACCTTCGAACAACAAAAAAGTAGAATTGTTGTGATTTGCTTTCAAAATTGTATTTTTACACTATAGGTCACAACAGTAACGTAAACCATACTATTGAAGTAAGGGTTGTGATTTGCTTTCAAAATTGTATTTTTACACTATAGGTCACAACATTAACACAATTATTTATTAACAAGTGGTTGTTGTGATTTGCTTTCAAAATTGTATTTTTACACTATAGGTCACAACTTTAACTGACAAATCGTTTGAAATG
>CAMCQL010000140.1 GCA_945877005.1 Chryseobacterium gleum | reverse complement strand
GGAGATGAACATTTAAAAGAAATTGCTGATTATCATATTGAAATTCCGAAATCTCATGAGTTTTTTGTACCTATTCTTGCAACAATTCCATTTCAACTTATTTCCTATCACATAGCAGTAATGAGGGGTTGCAATGTAGATCAACCAAGGAATTTAGCGAAATCTGTAACGGTAGAGTAGTCCCAAAGGGTATTTGGTTGGTCTGTTAGTGTTTTAAGGGGTTTCCGAAGGTTTTTCTTCTGGACGTTTTTGGAAAATGGGTGTTTTATCCCCTCGAATATCAATGGAATTTTGAGGAAAAGGGTTAGTTCATGAACCTTCTTATCTTTTTGATAGGATAAGGTAATGGACTGAATGATGCTATGAAATAAGACTCAACTTTATCGTTATCAATTTTATCTCTCATGCGAATAAAATTCATCTTGAATTATTTACAATTCTTTGGATGTATTACACCAACAATTGAATCGCCAGTTTCCTTATAGTCAACTCTCCACACATCAGAACTAAACGGTTTTGACTTTTAACCAAGAGATTCAACTTCTTGAGCCAGACAAGTGAAAGAAATTGATAAAATAAAATATGCCATAAAGGTCATTTCTCTCCGAAGTAACATTATGCAGTATTTTGGCTTGCTTTTGTAATTGTTACATTTAATAACCACAAAAACTTTTTTGCTTATCGTACCAATAGTTAAAGGAATCGTCCCAATCCTCATCCATTCTATCTATTGATGGGAAAACTGGTTTAAAATATTCATCAAAAATAGAAAATACTTGATATTTTGCGTTTGTTTTAGTCTGTATATTTGGTTTAAACATATACTCTATACTGTTTTCACCTGATCCACAATCTAACTGAGCAACTCCCTCCGACCATAAAAATTCCATCAAACTTTTGGTTTCATTTTTATCCCTGAGATTTAGTTTACACCAATCCATGAATTTCTGATTGATGTTTTTGTAAGAGATAATCCCTAATTCATCATGATTCTTGAATTTTTCATATTGCCACTTTTCGACCACTTCACCAAAAAGATAATAAATCGAATAATTACGAGAATGACCATGTGCTAAATCGTTCTTGAAGTTAACTACATCAATTAAATTCTTATCTGATAAGTTATTGGCATTTGTTAATTTATAAATAAAAACATCGCCATTTAATTGATTGTTTTGATATTTAGCCTGAACATAAATTTTCCCATTATGACTAACCCCTCTTCTTATTCCATCACGCGAGCAACTAAAAAAATAAACGTTTATTTTTCCATCTTCGTCAACTAGGTAGGGTGTTTTAGGAATTTTTATTTCAACAACATTCTTAGAAGAAGAAAAATTCCACTTCCATGAAAAATAATTTAGTGGAAAACTAGAAATATCTAGTTGGTTTGAGACGTTGCATAATGACAATTTTCTTAAGGGTGAATTAGGATTAAGTAACAATTCTTTTGTTACCATTTGACCACTTAAATCTAGTTCCTCGAGATGAGTGAGTTTACTTAAATCGATTTTTTTATTTTCAATGGGGTTGTGACTTAAGTTTAAAGACACTAAATTAGAAAAACTAGAAATTCCAGTTATATCAGTTATATCCTTACGACTTAAATCTAAAGTTCTTATTTTTTGTATACCCTGGGTACTAACTTTGCCATCAATTGGTGGCACATCGAATTTCATATCTATTAAAACACGCTCAAAGTTAGGGTCATTGATAAGTGTAATTTGACTTTTACAAATTTGAGGTAACCAAAAGAGAATAATAATTAATTTTTTCATGGTTTCAAATGATTTTTTGCTTCAAAATTGACGCTATTGAGCATAAGGAGTTGCAATTCTTTAGTTGTTCACAAAAAGAAGATTTCGCAGTCAAATCTTTGAGCAAGCCTATTACGTAAAATGAAGATTGTGTTATTTATCATTTTATTTTTTATATAATAAAGTAATCATCTCAATGTCTTTATCTGTAAAATCAATATTACTACTTTTTAAAATGGTATTTTTTTCATTTTCTATATGACCGAATCCCAAAATATGAAACATTTCGTGACGTGTAGTTATTGGAGTACATTTATGTTTTTCACACTCAATAATATCAATATGAACCCTACACTTAGTTATTTTTCTACCGACGTGATTTGTATATGTTATACCAGTACAATTTCTAACATCTTTTTCACTCCATTTAAATAAATCTATGAAATCGTTATCAGTTGTAAAATAAATAACTGTATTAGATGAGTCAATATTGTTTACTAATTCAACCTCAATACTTTCTAATAAGTTGTTAAATTCAATAATAGTCTTTACTACAGTTAGTGAATCATGATAGGTGTAATCACCATATAAAAATATTTTTATATCATTTTCCCATTTTTCACCATTATCGGTTCTTAAATTAAACTCATCCATTGTAAAGTTCTTTTGTGCGAAACAGATGATCGAGTTCACAAATAAAATGCTAGTGAATATACTCTTCATTTGTGGAAGTGTTATGGACTGAATGAAATGGGTTAGAATTTATCATGCTTGTTGAGATGCTTAATAAGGCATGGTTTCATAATACTAACTTTTCCACAGTAAGTGCACGTATATTCGTCCCAATCACAATCACTTTCGTTATTTCTACCTTTTTGGTAATGGAAATAATAATTAACCCTACCGTGTTTAACATTTTTAGAACAATATGGGCAGATAAGTTCTATTTCCATTTCAACCACATCATCTCCAATGTCTTTATCCCATATTACCCCATTACACATAACCTTAGTGTAAGATGATTTGCGGCTATTGTTATCAGCTTGTTTTTTTATTCTTTCAGCCAATTCATCCGCTTTTTCATTCATCTCCTCAACTTGTTTCTGCATTCTAGCAAATCTTTCTTCAGGTGTTAATTGTTCCTCCCACTTGCCATTTTTATATTCAAACTTCCTTCCGGACCGATAAAGATAATTTCCTTCAAATTCAAATGTGCCATTTGCAAAAATCGTTTCCAACTGTTTCTTTCCGTTTTCAAAATAAACAACAAATTTACCGTTCCTTACCCCTTTCAAATAGTCAATTTCAAGTCTATTTTTACCTGCAATTGAGTGTGTTGTTTTACCCTCACAAGATCCATTAATCCAATTGCTTTTTTCCTGTGTTTCAGTCTCATTATAGTCCATAGGTGGATCACCTGGTTCTTTGTTCATCAAGTTTGTTAGTTCATAAAATTGATTCGTAGAGTAATAATAAAATAACCAAACTCCTTCTCTGCCACTAGTTGGTAGACCATGTGACTCTTTTGAAAATCCCGTGCCGTCTCCATTTTTAAATACACCTTTTGCTTTTATTCTACCGTCATCATACCTATAAGTCCATACTCCGTCCATAACTCCGTTCAAGTAGAATCCCTCTTCAGAAATTACATCGCCACCCTCAAAAACACCAGGATCTAGAGTTCTTCGAAGATTATATTTTTTAAAAACACCATTCAAATTATCATTTATAAAAACAGATTGTGAAATTAATTTTCCATCTTGTGTATATTTTTCCCATTCACCACTCTTAAATCCGTCAAGGTATTGTCCACGCTCAATAAGAATATCGTTATTATATTTTATGTAAGCACCATTTAGTTTCCCCTTTGCATAATTTTGGGCGATTTTCTCAGTAGCGTTGAGAGTGGTCCACTCACCTTCTTTCTCGTTGTTAACGTAGTTGCCTTCTTCAATGATTAAACTTAAATCCCTCATTTGCAAAGCTTCTAATTCCTCACAATTTCGTTGATTTGGCATTATTTCATATCCTTTTATCGGCACTTCATTACTCTTAGCTTGAATATCATCCTCAGGATACCTATCATCCCAATCACTATCAACACCAAAGTTATATGTTAGATCTTGACTTCTTATATCTCTAGTTGAGTCTGTGAAAACAATCCATTTATCAATTTCTGTATTTATTAAATCTTTTTCTTCTTTAGTGTATTTTGCAGAATCAATATATATTATACCGTTTTCAACCTTTTCAACATATAAAGATTTGTTTGCTGTTTCATATATAAAAAACTCTAAATGAATTAGTAATTGCATCATTCCATTTGTTATGTCAAACTCATCTTTTGGGTTGCTGAATTCAATCTTTTGACTTATTGAAAAATTTGAAATTGCGAGAAAACAGACAAAAAGAATCACTCTCATATTCAGATGTTTGATTGTAATACTAACCTTTTGTTGGACCAAAAGGTTGTGTTGCTAAGTTAAACATTTTATTCTTTTAGGCTGCTTTTTTAATTAAAGATTGATCATAGCGTTCGAGAGGAGACATTTTAATTGACTGGTTTTTTACCCTGTGGTGCCATGCTATACCTCAAAATTAGTAATAACGATAACAACAATAATCTCTTCATTGTTATAGAGTTTATACAATTAGAATCAACTTCACTTCACAACCAATATATCTCCATTTTTCAAGAAAATATTAACCTCAGTGTAGACGTATTTACGTCTATACTCGTCACTTTGTTCTTGGGTTCAAGACCTCATCATAACTAACTGTTCATACTCCCAATCCGACCCTACACTAGTAGTTATTGTTTGTGGACAAGGTTCAAGTACATTCTCTTTTACAGCTGCTTTTTTTTCAATTGAACAACTTAATAAACAGGCAATAGAAACAGAAATAAAAAGAGTTCTTTTCATAGTTGACTAAAAAGTATGATTACTGAAACATTTTAATAAATAATTATTTAATAATAAAATGGTTACACAAGATATTTGGTGTTATGTTCGAAAGATTTAAAACAATTTATATTTGCTGTTTTTAGGCGTCTTTAAATTACTTTTTGGTCATTGATTTTCCTTGAGATTCTAACCACATATCTAAAAATACCTCTCTTAAACCACCTTCTTTAGGAATACCTCTTATTATATCTGATATGAGGTCCTCAGATAAATTACCTAAAGCACCTTTATTTTGTATTCTAGAAAGTTCAGACGCCATATCTTTTACATAGTCAAAATCTTTAGTTGATGGGATTATCTTTCTCCATATAGAATCATATTGATTTAAGTGTCTGGTTAAATCATCAAAATCGTCAACCTTTTCTGAATCGGCATTAAATCTATTTTGGGTTATTTTGGGTTGTCCTTGTTTTAATTTTGTTTGCCTATTTTGCTCGCAAGAGATATTTAACAAGAACATTAGAAAGATAATGAAAAAAGAGCGCTCTTTTATTGTTGATGTAATTTGAAGCATAGTTGAATGATTATTTAAAAATATACATGGACTCTGTGCCCATCATATCCATTGCAACTCTGAAACCAACACGAGATGATGACATATTGAAATTGAGCGTATCAAACTTATGCGTCATTAGTTGCTCAAAAGAATCTGACCATGC
>CAMCQL010000139.1 GCA_945877005.1 Chryseobacterium gleum | reverse complement strand
ACGGATCGACTTGGACAAGTCTTTTTTGATGTAAAAGAAAATGGGGAACGCATCATTAAAGAAAACATGGATTACACAATAATTACTTACAAGGAAGGTTCTGAGAAGAATAAAAGTGAAACAAAGTTTACAACTCGAGGTGTTACTTTCGATCAAAATTTCATTATTGATGTTCCTTTATTAATCCCTGAAGAAAAAATTAGAATCCCTGAAGTTAGATATGCTTTTGGTAAATGGGAATTATTGCAAGATTCAACTATTAGCTCTAAAGATTCTCTTAATTTCGTTTATGACGTGCTGATGAAATATCCAAAAATGATTTTAGAGCTTAGTTCACATACGGATTCTAGATCTACGGATGAATACAATCAAAAACTTTCAGAAAATAGGGCAAGAGAATGCGTGAAATATTTAGTTGAGGAGAAAGGAATTGATATCAGAAGATTAATTCCTGTAGGTAAAGGTGAAAAAGAACCAGTTAAATGGATTGATGCTGCTGGTAAAACAAATTTGTTGTCTGAATCCTACATCAATCAGTATAAATCTTCCGATGCAATCTTGTTCGAAAAACTACATGCTTTAAACAGAAGGACTGAAGGAATGGTAAGAAGTATGGATTTTGATCCTTCTCTAGCTGAACAAAAATTATTAGATCCACTTGTTGATTTATCTAAAATCAAAAAAGGAAACAAAAAGAAGAAGAAGAAAAAGAATTAATCTTTTTTGATTTCGAAAAAATGATTGATTTCATCTATGAATTTTTCATCTTTTTCTATTGCATTCCCTATTACGATTACATTTGCGCCAAGCTTGGTAAAATTGTCTATTTGAGAAATCTTGTTTATACCTCCTCCAATAATTATTGGGTTGCTTGTATGACTTCGAATGTATGCTAATGTAGAAAGGGGTATCGTGTTTATAGCTCCACTTCCTGCATCTAAAAAAGTGATTTTTTTCCCTTGAAGTTCACCAGCTAATGCATGTTGAAGTACTTTTTTTGGTTCGTTCGGTGATATTGGTAGTGTATTACTTACTGTAAGAACACTGGATTTGATTTCTTTATTGATAATGATGTAACTGGTTGAAAGTACTTCTATTTTAGATTTTTTAATAGCTATTGCGCTTTTTACGTGTTCTCCAATGAGATATTTTGGATTCCTTCCTGAAATTAGGCTTAAATAAAGTAAGGCGTCAGCTTTTTTTGTAAATTGTTTTGGAGAGCCAGGAAATAATATGACAGGTTGATGAATGCGTTTTTTCAAAAAGGATACAATCTCATTGCATTGTATGGAATTGCAGCTGCTACCTCCTACAAAAACAAATTGGATACTACTTAAATTTATTTTTTCAATTAAATTGTCAAAATTTTGATTGAAAACGACCTTTTCAGGGTCGATTAATAGGGCGATTTGTCCTGTTTTTTCTTTTATTTTGTTATAAATTGTATTCATAGCAGTACGTAACACAAAATGTAATCTTCTATTTTCAAATAGTTTAAATGAATGGTTTTTTCACTATTTAGTACTTTTCCAATGATCCTCCCGTTATTATTTTTTGATAATTTTATATCGTTTTTAAAACTTACCGGAGTGATCATCGTTTTGTATATA
This sequence comes from Chryseobacterium gleum, assembly GCA_945877005.1. Classification (GTDB taxonomy): domain Bacteria; phylum Bacteroidota; class Bacteroidia; order Flavobacteriales_D; family Crocinitomicaceae; genus CANHVK01. Next base: position 3,876 of record CAMCQL010000139.1, on the reverse strand, counting down.
GCTTCTTTTGCGGACCAAAGTTGCGTGTAAATTTCATCGGTTTCATTAGAAAATTCAATTAATTCTGTTTCACTAAGAAATTTCTCTTTGACTTTTTTAACTCTTTCACTAATTTGTTCTATATCAACTCCAATTTTGAATGTGCTGTGACCAAATATCACATAATTTTTTTTATGACTGATAGAAATATTTTTTTTTTGTTCAAATAGATATGGGGCACCGTAATCGTTGTATTTAATTTCGGTTAATCCTAATGAATTCGTGCGCAAAACTCGGATTGTTTTGAATTGATTTTGTTTGTGGGGCGTGTTTAATTGATGGTAGTGTGAGATTTCGTTTATCGTCAAATTTTTTTCAAGTGAGATTTCACCAAGTTTAAGTGAGTCACCGATGAAGATTTCGCATTCTGGTAAATCTACTAATTGTTGTATTTCTTGATAATTCATTCTTCAATTTTAACATAATTTCATTAAAAAATTAACAATTCTTTGACTTTTCTTTTTTTTATGTATTTTTACAATCTTAACTATGAATGGCTTTTTAGCTCTTGGAGTTTATTAATTAAAGTATAATTATGTTACGTAAACTTAATTTTTTATTTTTAACGTTCTTGTTTTCAGCAGGGTATTCAGTTGCTCAGTCTGGATTAGGAACATTAAAAGGTGTTGTCAAAGATGAGGTTTCTAAGGAACCTATTTTTAACGCTACTGTTGTATTGAAACAGGGAGACGCGATTAAAAACAGAGTGAAAACCGATGATCAAGGTAAATTCCAAATGAACTCTATCGCGCCGGGTCAGTATGATGTGGAGCTAAAAAATGAAGTTGAAGGTTATTTAACAGCTTTGACTACAGGGGTAATTATTTCTGGTGATAAAATCACCTTCCTTGACGATTTAACCTTGGGTAAACCGGGTGTTAAGAAAGAGGCTGATGGTGTATTGGCTGTTCAAGAGGTGGTTGTAAAAGCATATAAAGTTCCTTTGATTAGTAAAGATAATACTGCATCAGGGGGTACATTGACCCGCGAAGACATATCTAAGTTACCTGCACGTAATGCTGCGGCTGTAGCTCAAACTGTTGGTGGTGTTGGTACGAATGAAGGAAATGGTGATATTAGTATACGCGGATCTCGTTCTGATGATACTTATTTTTATATCGACGGTATTAAAGTGAGGGGATCTTCCAATTTACCTAAGTCTGCAATAGAAGAGGTTTCTGTAATCACTGGTGGTTTACCAGCAAATTATGGGGATGCTACAGGAGGTATCATTTCTGTAACTACAAGAGGTCCATCTGCTAAGTTTTTCGGGAGTTTGGAAGCAGTATCTTCTGGTTTTTATGTGAAAGGTGCTGATGTGAATGGTTATGATGGTAAAGTTTATGGTTTAGATAAATATGCGTACAATTTAGCTGAGGGGATGCTATCAGGCCCTTTATTGATGCAACGTGACTCATTAGGAAGGAAAACGCGTCCTTTGTTAGGGTTTTTGGTGTCTTTTAATTATACAGATGAAACAGATGGACGTCCACTTGCAAATGGAGGAGGATTTAGAATTAAGAAGGATGTACGTGATTACTTATTATCAAATCCGTTAAGGCAAATGCCTGAAGGTAAAGCGCCGATTTCAAACACATTGTTTTTAAGAAGCGATGATTTCGAAAGAAACCCTTGGAGAATGAATTCAAGAAGTACTGTGATTTCTTCAAGTGCTAAAATTGATGTTCGTACTGGTCCTTCTGTTAATTTAACATTTGGAGGTTCGTTAAATTATTCTAATGGTAAACAATACAGTTATTCAAACTCATTGTTAAATTTCTCCAATTTTGGTTCATCGTTAGCGTTAGATTGGAGAACTTATGGGCGATTATCACAACGTTTTGTAAACAACCAACCTGGATCTAGTTCTTTAATTAAAAGTGCGTATTATACTTTAATGGTTGATTACTCAAGTACCCAACGTCAATCTTATGATGATAAACATGGTTTTAATGCGTTTGATTACGGATATGTTGGTAAGTTTACTACTACTCAAGAACGTCAATACAAAGGGATTTCTAATGGTATTATGGAACAAGACGGTGTCCCAAGGGATGTTAGAGTAGATTTTGAACCTTCTCAAAAAAATGCTGCTCTTGCTGCAATAACTACACAGTACTATTCTATTTTTCAAAACAACCCTCAGGGGCATTATGAGAATTTAGACCAAATTCTAGCTGGTAATGCTCTGATTAATGGTCAACAACCTTTAGATGTTTACGGAATATGGGGTAATATCGGTGCTCCTTACAATTCTTTATATAAAGGGCAGTTTGATCAGTTTCGTGTTACGGGTGCAGGTTCTTTGAATATCGGTGATCATGCGATTTCTTTAGGTTTTGAATACGAAAAAAGAACGGATAGAGGTTACGCTGTCAATGGGCCTATTGGTTTGTGGACATTGGCACGCTCCAAAACAAATTTCCATTTGAAAGAATTAGATTTAAAGAATGGTGACACTACAAATATGGGTGGTTATTCTATCGTGAATTACGAGCGTTTAAATTCTGGTTATGCATATAAAAACAACGGTAAATACGGTGGTCAAGAAAATAAAGATGAACAATCTTTTTTCGATTACAATTTAAGAACTAAATTAGGACAAAGTGGTGCAAGTAATAATTTTATTGATGTATATAGCTTAGATCCAAGTTTATTAAAAATTGATATGTTTTCTCCAGATGAATTATTGAACAGTGGTGATTCATATATTAATTATTATGGGTACGACATTGCAGGAAATAAAGTTGCCGGTAATACAAACATCAACGATTACTTTACTAAATACGATGAGAAAACAAAAAATTACGAACGTAAAGTGGGCGCTTTTCAACCGATTTATGTATCGGGTTATTTAATGGATAAATTTGCATTCAATGATTTAGTATTCAATGTTGGAGTGCGTGTAGATGTTTTTGATGCCAATCAACCGGTTTTAAAAGACCCTTATTTATTTTACACTGCTAAAACAGTAAATGAAGTTATAAATGATAAAAATTTACCCTTCAAAGCTGACGTTCCTTCTAATATTGGTGGGGATTATACTGTTTATGTAGATGATATTAAAAATCCAACAAAAATAAACGGGTATCGACTTGAAAATAATTGGTACGATGAAAAAGGAGCCGTTGTTGAAGATCCAAAAGTTCTTCGTGGTGCAGCGGGTATTGCTCCATATCTTCAAAATCCGGATCAAAAATCTTTAAGTTCAGATGCGTTTACTACGTATAAGCCTCAAATAAATGTGATGCCAAGGGTAGCTTTTTCATTCCCTATTTCGGATGAAGCTTCTTTCTTTGCTCATTATGATATCTTAACCAAACGTCCAACAAGTGGGGCTCGATTTGATCCTACGCAGTATCAGTTTATTCAACAAAATGCTTCGCCAACGATTAATAACCCAAATCTGAAGCCTGAAACAACAATCGACTATGAATTAGGTTTCCAACAAGTATTAACACCTACTTCTTCTTTGAAAATTTCTGCTTTTTATCGTGAGCAAAGAAACAATGTACAATTGATCAATGTTTTTGATGCCTACCCTAACTCATACAAAACATATGGAAACCGTGATTTTGGTACGGTTAAAGGATTAACGATTGCGTATGATTTGCGTAGAACTGGTAATGTTAGATTAACTGCTAACTACACCCTTCAATTTGCTGAAGGAACAGGTTCTGATGCAACTTCAGCAGCTGCCTTTATTAATGCAGGTTTACCAAATCTAAGAAACATTTTCCCATACAATTTTGATACCAGACATCAATTTAACATTGTATTAGATTACAGATATGGTGAAGGAAAAAACTATACTGGTCCAATGATAGGAGATATTGC
>CAMCQL010000138.1 GCA_945877005.1 Chryseobacterium gleum | reverse complement strand
AAGTCTTCGTCGTCCATTGCAAATTCATTCAACAGAAATACTTCAAGACAACCGATTAAAAATCGTTTTTAATCAAGGTATTCTAGCTAATACACCAATAGAAACATGGAAAATTGAACCAACTGTTAAAATTATCGCTTCACAAAATAGTCATCAAGAGGTTATACTCACGTTTGACAAAGCAATTACACCTTCCTCCTTGTATTTAATTAAGAACAATCACGTAAATAATTGTTGGAATGAATCCACATCGATTGAAGGAAAATTTGGACGAACAGAACCGCCTTCCAAAGGTGATATACGCGTCAATGAAATATTGGCTCAACCTTATGAAGAAAACCCTGAATTCTTAGAACTTATCAACGCAAGTAATAAATGGATAGATCTTAAAGGGATTGAGATCACTGTTGGTAATTACACAAAAAAGGTCCAAACATCGTACTTGCTCATTCCAAACGAAGTAGTTTACCTATCCAAAAGCCCGAATTCGTATACCAAACATTATCAAGCAATAGACCTAACAAAAAGTATTCAAATGGAATTGCCCTCTTTGCCTAATGAAGGTGGAACAATCAGCGTTACTTTTAACGGAATCGAATTGGATCATTTAGATTATCAATCAGATTGGCATCTTCCACTTTTAAACTCATTGGAAGGTAAATCGTTGGAACGTATTTCAACAGAAGCGCCAAGTAATCAAAAAGAAAATTGGCATACTGCAGCTCAAAACTACCAATTTGCAACACCCGGTATGCCAAATTCCCATCTCCACTCACAAAACACACCTTCAGAAGAACAATTTGAATTGACGCATCCTGTTATTAGTCCTAACAACGACGGAATAGAAGATCTTTTAGCAATCCAATTTTCAAAAATTCCTGTGAATTGTTTGTTGAATATGCGTATACTAGATCTGCATGGAAGAACTATCTATCAAGTAACTAACAATGAGCTTTTAAGTGAAGAAGGCACACTCTTTTGGGATGGAATAACAGATAAATCGCAGAAATGTCCGATTGGAGCATATATTGTTTACATCGAACTTGTAGACCATCAAACAAATCGAACTTCGTATTTTAAACTACCATTTGCTGTAGGCGGATAATTTTCTTGAAATAAAAAAGACTGATAAATAATCAAAAAATTGAATCATTTATCAGTCTAAAGTTTGAATTGACCTCTTTGAAGGTCAATTCTACCTATTAATAAAACAACGATGAAATGTTTACTGTAGGATTTAATATTAAGATAGGAATATTCGCATCATTTGTTAATAAATACTCTTCTGGTTTCGTAATTAAACCTGGAAGAATACCTCCTTTATTGATGTTCATGATCGCAATTAAATCAGCATTGATTTTTTCTGAATGCTTTAAAACAGATTTTTCGAAATCTTCGTGGTCTATAAAAGAAATGTCATAATTAAGGTTTCTTTCTTCAAAGAATTTCTGTGCGAACTTGATATTTACTTTTAGTTTAGATTTAAAAATTGGATCTTTTTCATCAGGAATCACAACATGAACGTGAGAATTAAAATACGAAGCAATATTTGCAACATATCCAAGTTTTTGTTTTGTCTCAGCATTCAAATCTAATGGAACAACGATATTGTCGTATCCATTTACACCAATTTTTTTCTCTTGAACCACAACAAAAGGAACATCAGAGTTCACAATTACTTTCATTGCTCTACTACCGGTAATTTGTTGCCATCCAGTCATTCCATGCGTACCCATGAAAATTAATTCAGCATGATGCTCAGAAGCAAAATCACCGATATCATCAAATATATTTCCTACTCTAACAGAAGGAATTATTTCGATATCAAGATTGAATTTTGTGACAATTTCTGTTAATTTAGCTTCTGCGGCTTCTATCTCTTTGTGCTTTGCAACCACATGCAACAAATAAACTCTTGCATTAACAGGTTTAGCTGTAGCAATTGCATGTTGCAATGCATTTTCTGAAACAGGTGTAAAATCGTAAGGAACGATAAATACTTTATGTGTCATAATAACCTTTTTATTATTAATTATTTTGGTACAAAGTTAAGCATTACTAACTATTCATTTGAATCTTTTTGTTAAAAAATAACAAAATATAAAACATTTAATAGTTAACTAGTTATGAGAAAATTATTACGCCAAAGCGACAGTTAAATCAGAAATTAAATCTTCTACGTCTTCTACTCCAACACTTAATCGAATTAAAGAATCAACTACCCCCGTTTTTTCTCTTTCTTCCTTTGGAATAGAGGCGTGTGTCATAGTTGCAGGATGGCCAATTAAAGATTCAACTCCTCCTAAAGATTCAGCCAATGCAAATAATTTCACTTTTTTTACCACAGCGTGTGCATCTTCTAATTTATTTCCTACTAACGTAAAAGAGATCATCCCACCAAAACCCCTCATTTGTTTTTTAGCAACATCGTGATTTGGATGTGTTTCAAATCCAGGCCAGTATACTTTATCAACTTTTGGATGAGTTGCTAAGAAATGAGCGATTTTTTCACCGTTTTCACAATGACGTTGAACACGAAGGTGCAATGTTTTTATTCCTCTAAGCACTAAAAAAGAGTCCATTGGAGCAGTAACCGCACCAGTTGAATTTTGAATACGGTACATTTCTTTAGAAATTTCTTCATTATCCGTTACTAAGATTCCCATCACAACATCGGAATGTCCTCCTAAATACTTTGTAGCTGAATGCATAACGATATCCGCTCCTAAATCCAAAGGCGTTTGTAAGTAAGGGGTAGCAAAGGTATTATCGACAGCTAAAAGTGCTCCAGCTTTTTTAGCGATTTTTGAAACTTCTTCGATGTCAATTATGTTCATCATCGGATTAGTAGGAGTTTCCACCCAAATCAACTTCGTGTTTTCAGTAATAAATGGTTCAATTGTACCAGGATCTGACATGTCCACAAAATGAAACTTAATTCCATACTTCGCGAAAATCGTGGTGAATAAACGGTGCGTACCTCCATACAAATCGTTCGTAGAGATCACCTCATCTCCAGGTTGTAACATTTTGACTACACAATCAATTGCAGCTAACCCTGATCCAAAAGCAGCACCAAATCTTCCGTTTTCAATTGCTGCAATGTTTTTTTCCAATGCATGACGAGTAGGGTTCAATGTGCGAGAATACTCATATCCTTTATGGACACCTACACCATCTTGTACATAGGTAGAAGTTTGATAAATCGGTGTCATTATTGCGCCTGTAGCTTCATCTGGATGAACGCCTGCATGAATTGCTTTTGTTGCAAATTTCATAGAAAAAATCGTTTAATAATTGAAAATTAGTGAGAGATAAAATAAATTCTCCTTTACTTAACAACATTTCAAAGATAGTTAAGAAACGGAATTGTTTACAAATCACAATCAATTAATCCATCGAAGAAATTAACTTTTACACCAAACTCATACTTTATTTATTTAAATCAATTTATACATTTGTAAAAATTGAATTTTCCATCATGATTAAAATAATTATATTGATTTTAGCAACAATCACTTTTGTATTAGTTGGATGTAACAATGTTTCTTCTCATACAAATGAACCAATAAGCAAAGTCACTCAAAAACCAATCGACACAACCATAACGCCAACAATCGATACTTTTTATAATTCGATCACACAATTAATTGGAGGAGTAGATAGTCTAATTGATTACACGAAGTTTTCATCGGACACTTCTTTAATCAAAAAATACTGTGCAACGGTTGAAACGAAATACAGAAAAATTAAACAAGATCGCTTGGAAGGTATAGGGGTTTGGAATGCATCAAATATAGAACGAAACAAAAAAATCGACACAACATTTGCGTTTTATCCGTTTTCAGGAGGAGATTTTATTCATCTTAATTGGTTGTATCCTAACGCGAATGAATACTTAATGGTGGCACGCGAGGATGTTGGGAGTATTCCTAATCTACTTCATTCACCAAGTTTAGCGAATACCTACCTAAATAATGTTGATTTTGTGTTACGAGACATTTACTTTAAAAGTTATTTTATTACACGAAATATGATTTACGACATCAATAAACAAGCACGTGTGAATGGAATGTTGCCTTTGATATTATGGGCATCCGCAAGAACAGGTCATGAAATTTTAAGTGTAAAATTTGGTGGTGTAAACACTGATGGAACACTCGCATATAATCAAAAAAACAAGTTGCAAAAATTCGATGCAGTTGAAATTCTCTTTCGAAAAAAGGGAACAACAAAACAAAAGAAACTCACCTATCTTTCGTGTGATATCTCTGATAATGGATTTTTAACTGCACAAAATTATTACAGCTATCTGCAATCTAAAGTCCCTTCTAATTGCCATTCTTTCGTTAAATCTGCTTCTTATTTACTTCATTATAAAGGGTTTTCAAAAATGAGGGAATTGCTTCTTAACAAATCTGAATTCTTGGTACAAGATGATACAGGGATCCCTTTTAGACATTTTCAAAAAAATGATTGGAACATTGAACTTTTCGGGAAATACGACAAACCTGTAAGCGACTTTAAAATGCAAATTTTACACCAATTGGATTTAGATTCAGCCTATAAATCGGCTGCTTTTTACAAAGGGAAGCTCAACTTTTCACTCGGATATCATTGGGGATCTGACAAGCAAAATGAAATGGTAATGTCAAAAATTAAAAAGAACAACTAATGATTCAAACGAAACTAAGTGTAAACATCAATAAAATTGCTACTATTCGAAACGCGAGAGGCGGAATGACTCCTAACGTTGTTCAATTTGCAATGGATTGTGAACGATATGGAGCGCAAGGAATCACTGTGCACCCTCGTCCAGATGAACGTCATATCACCACCAAAGACACCTACGAATTAGCAGAAGTTGTCACCACTGAATTCAACATTGAAGGTTACCCCGATGCACGTTACCGTCAACTAATTCATGAGATAAAACCAGCGCAAGCAACTCTTGTTCCTGATCCACCCCATGTATTAACGTCTGATGCAGGATGGGATACTGTTCAACATTTAGAATTCTTAACTGATTTGGTCAGTGAATATAAAGCAATTGGTGTTCGTAGCTCCATTTTTATTGATACCAACCTAAAAAATATAGAATACGCAGCAAAAACAGGCGTCGATCGCATTGAGTTTTATACTGGTCCTTATGCTCATAATTATTCTAATGATCCTAAGAAGGCAATTCAGGATTATGTAGAGGCCGCAAAGTTGGCACATGAATTAGGGCTTGGAATTAATGCCGGACACGATTTGAGTTTAGAAAATTTAAATTTTTTCAAAGAACACATTCCTTATTTAGCGGAAGTTTCTATTGGGCATGCACTTATTTCAGATGCACTTTATTTAGGTATTGAAAATACGATTCAGCGTTATTTATACCTTTTAGAAATCTAATTTTCAATCGAGTAGGAAGATAGGGATTAGTTCCCTATCTGTCCTCTCACACCACCGTACGTACCGTTCGGTATACGGCGGTTCCTTAATTTACAACTTTTACCTTTCTGTAATAATCCGACAAGAAAATATAGCCAGCTTGCTTGAGTCGT
>CAMCQL010000137.1 GCA_945877005.1 Chryseobacterium gleum | reverse complement strand
TCCATTAGAATACCTAAGCGATCATCTTCATTTAATTTCTTCGCTGCATCATAATTCTCATAGATTTTCTCTAGACTATCTATATAACAATCAAAACATAAGTCTTTTGCGGATCCAAGTGTTTCCAATGCGCTCGAGTATTCATTAACGTCCTTTAACGCTTCTTTACGATCTTCCTCATTCCATTTTCCTTTTGTACTTGTTGAACCGCAGGCAAACAAAACCAAGGTCATAAGTATCATGCATAGTAATTTCATAATTCGGCTATTTTAGTGGTGAATGATTCATAAGTTAAGGTTTCTTGTTCTCCTGTCTCCATATTTTTCAAGCTTAAGGTTCCAGATTGCAATTCTTCTTCACCTAGTAAAACGACATATTGAACGGATCGATCATTCGCATATTTCATCTGTTTCTGAAGTTTAGCCGTGCTTGGATATACTTCACAGTCGATGTTCAACTCACGGATTTCACGAGCCAAGGAAAGACACTTTTGAACTTCCGCCTCTCCAAAATTGATGAAAAGTACTTTTAGTCCTTTCGTAATAGATTCAGGAAACAAATTTAATTCTGACATCACATCGTATATTCGATCCGCACCAAAGGAAATCCCTACTCCGGAAAGTCCATTTAAGCCGAAAAGTCCCGTTAAGTCATCGTAACGCCCGCCTCCACAAATAGAACCCATGTTGACATTATTTGCTTTCACTTCAAAAATGGCTCCAGTGTAATAATTCAACCCGCGAGCTAAAGTTAAGTCAAATACTAAATCAGCGCGCTTAAGTCCCATGGAATCAACGAGATTCATCACATATTCCAACTCCTCTATTCCTTTCATACCCACTTTAGATTTCGCTAAATAGGTACGCATCAGCTGAAGTTTTTCGTTATTGCTTCCTGCAAATTGAAAAAGCGGTTTGATTTTATTGATGGCCGCATCACTAATTCCCTTTTGAGACAGTTCATTCAATACGCCATCCTCGCCTATTTTATCTAACTTATCAATAGCAACTGTTAAGTCGATAATGCGATCTGCTTCCCCACACACCTCTGCGATTCCACTCAGGATTTTACGGTTGTTCAAATAAATGGTGAAGGAAGGAATGTTTAAATTCGTAAGGACATCGTCAAAAATCTGAATCAATTCTACTTCGCAAAGTAAGGAATCAGAACCTACTACATCGGCATCGCACTGAAAGAACTCTTGGTATCTTCCATGTTGTGGACGGTCCGCGCGCCAGACTGCTTGAATTTGGTAGCGTTTAAATGGAAAAGTTAAATCGTTTTGATGTTGTACGACGAAGCGCGCAAATGGAACGGTTAAATCGTATCTCAAGGCTTTTTCGGCTAAAGAGGAAGCGAACTTTGGTAAGTTATCATTTGCTAAGGCATCCAAATCTGCTTTACGCATTTTATCCCCAGAATTCAAGATTCGAAAGATTAAGCGATCTCCTTCTTCGCCATATTTCCCCATTAGCGTTGAGGATAATTCAAAACTTGGTGTTTCAATTGGAGCAAATCCATAGCGTTTAAAAACGGATTTGATGGATTCGAAAAGATAGGTTCTTTTGGCTACCTCACTTGGGAGAAAGTCACGTGTTCCTTTAGGTATGGATGGTTTTTGAGCCATGTCTTGAAAAAATAATTCGGTGTTTGATGGGTTATAGGTCTACATTATGCAAACGAAACACATAGGACAAAGTTAAGTTCTTTAATTGATTTGTGCATAATTCCAATGTCTGACAGGATTAATTTTCCCACTTTTCAGTTTTAAAAGCAAAATATACCTGTAGAATTTACGTTCACGTATCTTTGTCACATGAAGCTTAACGAGACATTCGATTTTATTAATGGTATTCCACCTGCTAAGGGATGTGTCTTGCTTTCAGAACCTTTTTTACAGGATCCTCATTTTGAGCGATCAGTTATATTATTGTGTGAGTATTTACCAGAGGAAACGTTTGGATTTGTCCTGAATCACAAAGCAGATGTAGAGTTAAACGATTTAATTGACATTGCTCCAAAGGAAATCCCCGTGTTTATTGGTGGTCCGGTCGCAAACAACAGCTTGTTTTACCTACATACCTTTAATGGCATCGAATCCAGTGAGGAAATTCTTCCAGGATTGTTTTTTGGAGGAGATTTAACGGAAATATTTACGAATTTATCGTTGAGGGAAGTAAACAAAGAAAATATTCGTTTTTTTATTGGTTATTCCGGATGGAGCAAAGGTCAATTGGAGCAAGAAATAAAAGAACGCGCTTGGATATGTGTGAACAATATTCCAAGTAACACTTTACTCTCTAAAAACATCGCTAATTTATGGCGTAAGTGCATGTCGCAACAAGGAAAACAATTTCAAACCTTTGCGCTTTTCCCAAAGAACATAAGCGATAATTAAGGGTTTACCCAAGCTTATTTATATATTTTGATAGAAGAAAAGGAAATTCCTTGTTCTGAAAAGGAATTATTACTATCTTTGCACCCTCAAAAGAGGAAGTTGTGTCCTGTTCACAATGACAAATATGTTTCATCCTTCTGGAAAATCAGGGATTCCGGAATACAAATTATTCAGCCACATGGCAAAAAGTATTGAAATGCAGGGAGCTGCAGATTTTGATTGGGAAGCGTTACAATTAGACGGTTACACTCAAATCGAAAGATCAGAATTATCTGATGTTTACGAAAAAACCTTAACTTCTATCAACGAGAAAGAAGTAATTCAAGGTACAGTTGCACTATTAAACAAGAAAGAAGTAATCATTAACATTGGTTACAAATCTGAAGGTGTTATTGCAGCAAACGAATTCCGTTACAATCCAGATTTAAAAGTTGGAGATGTAGTTGATGTGTATGTAGAATGTCGCGAGGACAAAACTGGTCAGCTAGTTGTTTCTCACCGTACAGCTCGTATGCACAGCGCTTGGATTCGTGTGAACGATGTATTACGTACTGGTGAAATCATTACTGGTTTCGTTAAATGTCGTACGAAAGGTGGATTAATCGTTGATGTATTTGGTATTGAAGCATTCTTACCAGGTTCTCAAATTGATGTGAAACCAATTCGTGATTACGATATTTACGTTGGTAAAAACATGGAGTTCAAAGTTGTGAAAATCAATGAAGAGTTCCGTAACGTAGTTGTTTCTCACAAAGCGCTTATCGAAGCGGAATTAGAAGAACAGAAAAAACAAATCATCTCTGGATTAGAAAAAGGACAAGTATTAGAAGGTATTGTGAAAAACATTACTTCTTATGGTGTGTTCATCGATTTAGGTGGTGTAGATGGATTGATTCACATTACTGACCTTTCTTGGGGACGCGTTTCGCATCCTGAAGAGATGTTAGAATTGGATCAAAAAATCAACGTGGTTATTCTTGACTTTGATGATGATAAAAAACGAATCGCATTAGGATTGAAACAATTGCAACCACATCCATGGGATTCATTAGATACAAACATCGCTATTGGTGACAAAGTAACTGGTAAAGTTGTTGTCATGGCAGATTACGGTGCATTTATTGAAATCGCTGCAGGTGTAGAAGGATTGATTCACGTATCTGAAATGAGTTGGTCTCAACACTTACGTTCTGCACAAGACTTCATGAAAATTGGAGATAGCGTAGAAGCAGTAGTTTTGACATTAGACCGCGAAGAGCGTAAAATGTCTTTAGGTATCAAACAATTGATGCCAGATCCATGGAATGATATCGAAACGAAATATGCAGTTTCTTCACGTCACATGGCGAAAGTACGTAACTTCACAAACTTCGGTGTATTTGTTGAGTTAGAAGAAGGAGTTGATGGATTGATTCACATCTCTGACCTTTCTTGGCAAAAGAAAATCAAACATCCATCTGAATTCTGTAAAGTAGGTGAAGAAATGGAAGTTGTTGTATTGGAAATCGATCGCGATAACCGCCGTATTTCTTTAGGACACAAACAATTGGAAGAAAATCCATGGGATGTGTTTGAAGCAACTTTCGCTGAAGGCACTGTACACAGTGGAACAATCATCGATATGAAAGACAAGTCTGGTATCGTTTCGCTTCCTTACGGTGTTGAAGGAATTTGTCCTGCTAAACACTTGAAAAAAGAAGATGGTTCTAACGCTAAATTGGAAGAAATCCTTGACTTTAAAGTAATAGAGTTCAACAAAGACGCGAAGAAAATCGTTCTTTCTCATACACGCATGTTTGAAGAAGGTGAAGACAAACCAACCATGACTAAATCTGGCAAAAAATCAGCCGGAGGAAGTGGAAGTGGTAACGGCGGAAACGGCGGAAACGGAAATTCAACCGATCAAGCAGTGAAAGCAATTAACCAAAACACGGAAAAATCAACCTTAGGTGATTTAGGTGGATTGGCTGAGTTGAAACAAAAAATGGAAAAAGGCGAATAAGCTGATTTCATTCTAAAGATAAAAGGGAGGTTCGCCTCCCTTTTTTTATGTCCATAAACGTGAAAAAGGTGTTAATAAACTAAAGACATTCGATGTTCGTTAACCGTTTATCAACTAAATAAATACGTAAATTTGTTCTGCTGAAATTATGAACATAACCGAACTTTCAGGTACAGTAAAGGATATTTTTGCGGCCTATCTCGAACAGAATGGACACAGAAAAACCCCTGAGCGCTTTGCTATTCTAGCAGAGATATATCAATATGAAGGACATTTTGATGTGGAAACACTCTACATTAAAATGAAAAACCACAATTACCGAGTTTCTCGAGCAACACTATATAATACCATTGAATTGCTTTTGGCATGTAACTTAGTTACAAAACACCAATTCGGAAAAAACTTAGCGCAATTTGAAAAATCTCACGGTTCAAAACAACATGATCATGTTATTTGTACAGATACCGGTGAAGTAATCGAATTTTGTGATCCGCGCATTCAACAAATTAAATCAACCATTGAGGACCTATTCGATGTGAAAATTCAACATCACTCACTTTATTTTTACGGAATAAAAAACAAGTTAAATTCTTGAAAATGGAGGTAAGCCTTAAGGATCACATACAGTTTGCTATTTTAACTTTTGACGGGAAACTTATGTCAGATGTGGATTTGATAAAACCACAAGAACTATTGAACTCCTTAACCAATTGGAATGTCGTTTTGGATTTGACCAATTTGTCCTACGTGAATTCTTCTGGAATAGCTTTTTTTATTAAAGTCTTGACACGTGCAAGATTGAATCAAGGGGATGTTGTTGTCATGAACGTCAACGAACAATTAACGAAAATTTTTGAACTGACTAAAATCAATCAAGTGTTTCATATGGCAAACACGATGATGGAAGTTGAAGCATACTTTAAAAAATAAGCATGAAAGTAGATGTATTATTAGGATTACAATGGGGTGATGAAGGCAAAGGAAAAATTGTCGATGTTTTAACACCTGATTATGATATTATTGCGCGTTTTCAAGGTGGACCAAATGCAGGACATACCTTAGAATTCAACGGAATTAAACATGTACTTCACACGATTCCCTCTGGAATTTTTCATTCCAATGTGGTCAATCTAGTTGGTAATGGCGTTGTGATCGATCCTGTTATTTTTAAAGGTG
>CAMCQL010000136.1 GCA_945877005.1 Chryseobacterium gleum | reverse complement strand
GTGCTAGAGTTATTTTCTACCTCTTCATAAAAGGTGTCAATTAATAAATCACTTGATAAGGCTGCATTTACAGCTAATTCATCACATCGTTCATTTTCAGGATGTCCATTATGTCCCCTTACCCAAACGTATTCGACATTTAATCCCTCAGAAATTTTTAGAAATCGCATCCATAAATCTGAATTTTTTTTGCCTTTGAAACCTTTCAATTTCCAGCCGTAGACCCATTTTAAATTAATTGCATCGATTACGTATTTTGAATCGGAAACTACTTTTATAGGATATTGATTCGTTTTTAATTGCTCCAATGCGACAATCACTGCTAATAATTCCATTCGATTATTAGTCGTTAATCGATAACCTGCTGAAAACTCTTTCGTTTTACCTTGAAATCGCATTACAATTCCGTATCCTCCATTTCCAGGATTCCCTTTGGCTGCGCCATCAGTAAAAACTTCAATAATATTTAAAGGTTTCAACTTAATTATTTTGATTCTTTTTGTTTTTCTAAAAAAGCCATATGTCGTTGCATTCTGCGCATCATCCAACGTTTAAACAAATACATTAAAGCTGACATACCAGCAAACACATAATACAATGACCATCTATCAAACCCTTCTAAAAAACCCATAATTGTTACAATTAAAGTAGTCAAAATTGAAGCTGCTAACCAGAAATAGAGCATTATTTTATTGTATGTTTCCATATTATTTTAAATTAATTGTACCTCTCGGTCGTATAAATTCATATTTTTTAAAATCTTGAGTCGTTCGAATTCCATCCCCATAAAATACACCGTCTTTGGCTACTACACGAACTAATTTATCAGTATACATGGCTTGCGTTTCTTGATTCCAATGAAGCTCTTCAGTGTATAGGCATTGTTGTTGATTAATATTACATAATTTAACCGAATCTCGAACAACTGTTTGATTATTCTGTAATAATTCCCCATAGTTTGCTGAAAGAGTGGAACTAACGATTCCTTTCTTAGTGAAAAAATCTACATTTATACCTTCTTTAAATTTTGTGATTTTTTCAGGTGTATAATACGTTTCTGCAAGAGTTGCACGTAATTGTATTTGTGCGTACCCACTATCGGTGTACACTAATTCTAAATCGCGTGTTCTTTCATTGGGATCATTTGGTTTAAAGGTTATTTTACGAATCGTTTCGAAATCATTCTCACAACCTACTATTGTAAACAAAGTCAAAATAAAGAATCCGTAAAGCAACATCAATCTCAACATCGTTTAATCAATTTTACCCTTTTTAAACCATCGATCATAAAAAGAAGGACAGATAACAACACCAAATTGAAAAGCACCATAACGCTCAACCAACTCATTCGTGGAAGATGTTGTACGAGTACCTAACACATAACTTATGTTCAAAGAAGAAAGCGAACGTTGAGCCAATACAGGAATACCTAAACCAAACGTCAAAGCATAATTGGTATATATCTTCGAATTATTACTGACCCAAGGAGTCGAAGAGTAGAACCCTCCTACTCGGTATTTAATCTTACTAATTAGGGAAACAGTTTTTGAGCGATCTAATACATCATAATGGGGGGTAAACTGAACTCCGGTATGAAAACTAACAACATTAGACGGATTCAAGCCACTTGATGGAAGGCTAGTTACAGTAGAATTCCATTGTGTAATTTTTATATCACCCAACAATTGTATGTGATATACTCGATTACTTGTGGTATTTACGTTGTTAAAATTAAAAAAATCATATTTGAAACCTGCCGTAAAAATGCTTGGATTGTAAAAATTTCCAGAAGTCAAGTCACTCGTTAATGTATCGTACTGCAATTGATCAGTAACATCTGTAGCAATTGCAGTCACCTCACTTCTTTCGTACTTTAGTCGAGTTGAAAAAGTATAATTAGAAGCCAAAGTAAGGATGTGTTTTTTAGATATTTCGTATTTATAGGTAATACCCGCATCAAAATTGACGCCATTCACCTTTAAAGAATTCAATAAAAGTCCCCCATTAAATGCATTATTCAACGTGTTAGAACGCTTATTAAAAAGTTGACCAAACAAATAGTTAAATTGTCCACCTACAGACAAAGTATGGCCGTTTTTATTTATAAGAAAAGAAGAAATACCAATAAAACTTTGATTGACTGAACCATATCCTGAAGCAGAATAATATACGGTATCTTTAGTGTTACTTTCTGAAGCAAACCATTTTGATTCGTATCCAGTAGAAGAATATGGTTTAATACCAAATGCAAACCCAAATCGTTTTCCAAATGACATTCCCAAAGAAAAATTATTAATGCCCAAAAGAGTTTTTGCAGACTTAAAGTCCGCTTCTTGTAATTCTACAGACCTAGCGCTAAGCCCGATAGAAAAGATAGGTTGTCCCTTCCCTAAAAAAGAATAAGAAGAGGCATTGTAAAAATTGAGTTGAGTGGAATCTGAAAAAACACTGGTAACCTGACCTAATCCGCCAAAAGCACCATGATAACTTGGGTCTAATTCTCCGACTCCTCTAGAACTATATGGATTGAAAGTATAGGATTGCGAATGTACTACACTGCTAATTAAGATAAATACAGCTATTAATTTTCTCATCTATTTTTGTGTATTGAATAAAACAATCCGTACAAGGTTAAATTTGGCTCTACAAAGGTGTTGTTTTTTGATTGAAAATCAAAGTAATGGGCATCACCACCGGTTACAAAAATTGTTAACCCACTATATTTTAATTGATAATACGATACAAAATGATTTAATTCTCCTTGAATTCCTTGCATTACCCCCGCTTCAATACAGGAACTTGTTGAATTACCAACCATAAATGCAGTTGAAGTTGTGTCTAAAAGAGGTAAATTCCCTGTAAACGAATTTAAGGCTTTGTAACGAAGATGAATTCCCGGAGAAATGGAACCACCAAGATAAATTCCTTCTTCCGAAATAACATCAAACTTAATACATGTACCAATATCAATAATTAGAGAAGCTCCTTTAACCATTGCATGCGCAGCGACTACATTTGCTAGTCGATCTGAACCCAACGTTTCCATTGATTCATAAGTGTGTTCAAAAGGGAGCTCCATTGAAGAAGAAAAACGTACAGGATGTTCCAATAATTGAGCAATCCATTTTGTGTTTTTCTCAGATAAAACGGAACTAAATACTGTAGCATTGAAACGATGCTCCATCAAAAAAGACTTCATTTCACTCAATTGATCGAGTGAAAACCGAACCACCTCATGTAAATGTCGGTTGTAAAACATCCCTAATTTAATACTTGTATTTCCTGCGTCAACGACTAAAGTAGTTTGATTCATAGTTGGCAATGGTTCATTAAAAATAAAATAAAAACCTAACAGTCAATAAATTAATAAAAATATTAGGAGAATAACTAACAAAAATAACTTCATTTTTTAAAAAAACTCGTGAAAAAAGAATTAAATTAAATTTAATTTATATCTTTGTATTCAAGTAAGGCGGGAGCGTAGCTCAGTCGGTAGAGCAAAGGACTGAAAATCCTTGTGTCGGGGGTTCGATTCCCTCCGCTCCCACTAAAAAAAGACCAATTTAAAATTGGTCTTTTTTTGTTTCACCTATTTTTTATATTTCTTTCGTGTACTTTCACGTTATCTTAAACACCATGCTAATGCCTGTACAATCTGATAAATTTATTCGATTCAAAACGAACGTTCAATCAATAGAAATTCCAACTAAATTCAACTTTCCGTTTTATTACACACCCCATTCACTTTGTAAAATTGCCGCAAATGAACTTCAAGAATACCTAACGATTCAAAAAGTTTGGGAACATAATTTTGGATTGAATTCAACGACACCAGGCTTAGGAATTGGTAAAATGTTTGGTGTACTAATTGTTGAAAATACAGAAAAAGAAATCGGTTATTTAGCTGCTTTTTCCGGGAAATTAGCAAGTGAGAATCACCATCCTATTTTTGTACCACCTATTTATGACACGCTCGATCAAAATGGGTTTTATAAAAAAGGTGAAGCAGTTTTGAATATTATGAATAAAGAAATTAAAAACCTTGAAAACCAACCTATAATTGAAGAGCTGAATAGAAATATTCGAATGCATGTTTTAGAAACAAAAGAATACATTGAATCTCTTAAAGAAACGATACGACAAAATAAAAAAATTAGAGCCCTAAAAAGAAACCATTCAACTTTGTTACTAAATGAAGAAGAAACAAAAAACACATTTCACCAACTCGCTCAAGAAAGTATCAACGAACAATATCGTATAAAAAAATACATCCAACAAAGAAACAATGAACTACTTAACTTAAGAAAGCATTTAGATACCTACCTCGATGCAATCAATCAACTTAAAGAAGCACGTAAAAGCAAATCCTCGTTTTTACAAAAAAAACTTCATGAAAGCTATAGCTTTTTAAATGCAAAAGGAATAACTAAAGATTTATGTTCGATTTTTGAAGCGACCACTCAACTAAAACCACCAGCTGGTGCTGGAGAATGTGCAGCTCCAAAACTTCTCCATTATGCATATGCCAATAAACTTCACCCTATTGCCATGTGTGAATTTTGGTGGGGAGAATCACCAAAATCAGAAATTAGGGTTCATAAAGAATTCTACCCAGCTTGTAGGGGAAAATGCGAACCTATACTTGGACATATGCTAATTGGCTTAGAAGTAGAAAAAAATCCAATGCTTATAAATCATGGAATTAACAAAGAAATTACCATCGTGTATGAAGATGACGATTTAGTGGTGATTAATAAACCTGAAGAATTTTTGTCAGTACCTGGAAAAAACATTGAAGATTCTGTCTATAGTCGGATGAAATTAAAATACCCAAATGCAACAGGACCGCTCATTGTTCATCGATTGGATATGTCGACATCTGGACTGATGCTTATTGCAAAAAATAAGGAAGTTCATAAACATCTTCAACATCAATTTCTAAAAAAGACAATTAAAAAAAGGTACGAAGCAATTTTAGATGGAATCATTACACCAGAAAAAGGAACTATTGAATTGCCATTACGCGTTGACTTAAATAATCGACCTACACAATTAGTATGTTACGAATTTGGGAAATCAGCGAAAACAGAATGGGAAATAGTAAGTCGCATCAATGGGCGTACAAAAGTGTATTTTTATCCAATCACCGGAAGAACGCATCAATTAAGAGTTCATGCGGCGCATCAATTAGGATTAAAAACTCCAATTGTTGGAGATGATTTATATGGAAAAAGATCTGATAGATTGTACTTGCATGCTGGAAAAATTGAATTCAAACATCCTGTCACCAAAGAAATTTTGACCATAGAATTACCTGCTGATTTTTGAAAATTTTCGTTTTTGAAAAAAAAACCGGCACTTGGCCGGTTCATTAGAAATTTATTGAAACAAACTAGATCAATATCTGTATTCATCTGATTTGTAAGGTCCTGCTACAGCAACACCTATATAAGCAGCTTGTTCAGTTGTTAATTCATCTAATTCAACACCAATTTTAGCCAAATGTAAACGTGCTACTTTTTCATCTAAATGTTTAGGTAACGTATACACTTGATTCTCATACTTATCAGAGTTCAACCATAATTCAAGTTGAGCTAATGTTTGATTCGTAAATGAATTTG